>NZ_JBEZUZ010000075.1:0-40710 GCF_040636735.1 Streptomyces sp. NPDC035033
GGGAGCGGCCCTTGCCGAAGTCGACGGAGGCGAGCGCCTCGTCGGCGGCGGTCGGCGCGAACTCGACGTCGAGGGAGTTGGCCGTCTGCTGGAGGTAGGAGCGGGCCCCCCGCCGCCCGACGTGCTGATCGCTCGGGTGCTGACGATCGTCCTGGACGGGGGGATCGCCGGGGCGGAGCGGCAGGCGTTCGCGCGGCTGGTCATCCAGGTGTGGGCCGAGACCCTCCGGGACGAGGCGCCGGCGAAGACCCTCGCCCGGGGCTTCGCCGGGATGCGGGAGCTCTGGGCGGGGCTGGTCGACGCGTACCGCGCCGACGGCCTCGTCCCCGCCGACGTCTCCTCCGCCGACCTGGCCCGCACCCTCATCGCCACCGTCCAGGGCTTCATCGCCCAGCAGGCGCTCTTCGGCGACGTCGAGATCGACGTCCTGCGGGAGGGGCTGCGCGGGCTCATGTCGATGAACGCGGCCGCCCCCGCGCCGCCGACCCGATGATCATGGAATCGCAAAGCCGTGGTTAACGCGCCGGAAAAACTTCCGCCCTAACGTGCAATGTCCGGCCGCCCACCGCACCTTCGCAGTTCAACGAAGTGTTGACGGTGGGTAGGGTCCGCAGCTGTCCGGGTCCGCCCGGCGGACGACTGTGAGGTGGAAGAGTGCAACTGAGCCCGCACGAGCAGGAGCGCCTGCTCATCCATGTGGCCGCCGACGTGGCCGAGAAGCGCCGCGCCCGCGGGGTGAGGCTCAACCACCCCGAGGCCGTCGCGCTCATCACCGCCCACGTCCTGGAGGGCGCCCGCGACGGACGCACCGTCGCCGAGCTCATGGCCTCCGGCCGCAAGGTGCTCTCCCGGACCGACGTCATGGACGGCATCGCCGAGATGATCCACGACGTCCAGGTCGAGGCGACCTTCCCGGACGGCACCAAGCTCGTCACCGTCCACGACCCGATCGTCTGACGGGGGCCGCGCACCGTGATCCCCGGAGAGATCCTGTACGCGGACGGGCCCGTCACCGTCAACGCCGGACGCCCCGTCACCCGCCTCACCGTCCTGAACGCCGCCGACCGGCCCGTCCAGGTCGGTTCCCACTACCACTTCGCCGAGGTCAACCCCGGTCTCGACTTCGACCGCGCGGCCGCCCGCGGGCTGCGGCTCCACATCGCCGCCGGCACCGCCGTGCGCTTCGAGCCCGGCGTCCCCGTCGAGGTCGAGCTCGTGCCGATCGCCGGCCGCCGGATCGTTCCCGGCCTGCGCGGCGAGACCGCCGGCCCCCTCGACCCGCCGGCCGCGACCGGCGCCCGCACCGCCCCGGAGACCGCGACGCCGGACGGAGGACCCCGTGCCTGACCTCCACCGCGCCGTCTACGCCGACCTGTTCGGCCCCACCACCGGCGACCGGATCCGGCTCGCCGACACCGACCTGTTCGTGGAGATCGAGGAGGACCGGTCCGGCGGCCCCGGACGCGCCGGCGAGGAGGCCGTCTTCGGCGGCGGCAAGGTCATCCGCGAGTCGATGGGCCAGGCCCGCACCACCCGCGCCGAAGGCGCCCCCGACACCGTGATCACCGGCGCGGTGATCATCGACCACTGGGGGATCGTCAAGGCCGACATCGGCATCCGCGACGGCCGCGTCACCGCCCTCGGCAAGGCGGGCAACCCCGACACCATGGACGGAGTCCACCCGGACCTGGTCATCGGCCCCGAGACGGAGATCGTCGTCGGCAACGGGCGGATCGTCACGGCCGGCGGCGTCGACACCCACGTCCACTTCATCTCGCCGACCGTCGTCGAGCAGGCCCTCGCCACCGGCGTCACCACCCTCGTCGGCGGCGGCACCGGCCCCGCCGAGGGCACCAAGGCCACCACCGTCACCCCCGGCCCCTGGCACACCGCCCGGATGTTCGAGGCCCTCGACACCTTCCCCGTCAACATCGGCCTCCTCGGCAAGGGCACCACCACGTCCCGCGAGGCCATGTACTCCCAGCTGCGCGGCGGCGCCCTCGGCTTCAAGATCCACGAGGACTGGGGCGCCACCCCCGCGGTCATCGACGCCTGCCTGAGCGTCTGCGAGGAGACCGGCGTCCAGCTCGCCATCCACACCGACACCCTCAACGAGGCCGGTTTCGTCGGCGACACCCTCGCCGCCATCGCCGGCCGCACCATCCACGCGTACCACACCGAGGGCGCGGGCGGCGGGCACGCGCCCGACATCATCACCGTGGTCTCCGAGCCGCACGTCCTGCCCAGCTCGACCAACCCGACCCGGCCGCACACCGTCAACACCATCGAGGAACACCTCGACATGCTGATGGTCTGCCACCACCTCAACCCGGCCGTCCCCGAGGACCTCGCCTTCGCCGAGTCCCGGATCCGGCCCTCCACCATCGCCGCCGAGGACGTCCTCCACGACCTCGGCGCGATCTCGATCATCTCCTCCGACTCCCAGGCCATGGGCCGGATCGGCGAGGTGATCCTGCGGACCTGGCAGACCGCCCACGTCATGAAGAAGCGACGGGGCGCGCTCCCGGGGGACGGCCGCGCCGACAACCACCGGGCCCGCCGCTACGTCGCCAAGTACACGATCAACCCGGCCGTCGCCCAGGGCATGGACCACCTCATCGGCTCCGTCGAGCCCGGGAAGCTCGCCGACCTCGTCCTGTGGGAGCCCGCCTTCTTCGGCGTGAAACCGCTTCTCGTCCTCAAGGGCGGGCAGATCGCGTACGCGCAGATGGGCGACGCCAACGCCTCCATCCCCACCCCGCAACCGGTGCTGCCGCGCCCCATGTTCGGCGCGCTCGGCCGGGCGGCCGCCGCCGGGTCCGTCAACTTCACCTCGGAAGCGGCCGTCGAGGACGACCTGCCCCAGCGGCTCGGCCTGGCCAAGGAGTTCACCCCGATCCGGTCCACCCGCCGCGTCACCAAGGCGGACATGCGGGAGAACGACGCCCTGCCGCGGGTCGAGGTCGACGCCGACACCTTCACCGTCACCATCGACGGCGAAGCGGTCGAACCCGCCCCGGCGGCCGAACTGCCCATGGCCCAGCGTTACTTCCTCTTCTGATGACCCGATCCGCTCTCCTGGTGCTCGCCGACGGCCGCTTCCCCGCCGGCGGGCACGCCCACTCCGGCGGCGCCGAGGCCGCCGTCCGGGCCGGCCGGCTCAAGGACGCCGCCGACCTGGAGGCCTTCTGCCGGGGCCGGCTGCACACCACGGGCCTCACCTCGGCCGGCCTCGCCGCCGGAGCCGCGCTGGGCCTCGACCCGCACGCGCTGGACGAGGCCGCCGACGCCCGCACCCCCTCCCCGGCGCTGCGGGCGGCCGCGCGCCGCCTCGGCCGGCAGCTCATGCGGGCCGGCCGCGCCGCCTGGCCGAGCCCCGAACTCGACGCCCTCGCCGCCGCCTTCCCGCGCGGCGCCCACCAGCCCGTCGTCCTCGGCACGGTCGCCCGGGCCGCCGGACTCGGACCCGGGGACGCCGCGCACTGCGTCGTGTACGAGACGGTCGGCGGGCCCGCCACGGCGGCCGTACGGCTCCTCGGCCTCGACCCGTACCGGGCGACCGGCGTCCTCGCCCGCCTCGCCCCCGAGATGGACGAGGTCGCCGCCCGCGCCACCGCCGCCGCCCGCGAAGGGGTCGACGCGCTGCCCGCCGCCTCCGCCCCCCTCCTCGACATCACCGCCGAACAGCACGCGACGTGGCCCGTCCGCCTCTTCGCCTCGTGAATCCGCAAGGAGCCGCCATGCACCTCGACCACGGCCACACCCACCACGGCGCCGTCTCCGCCGACGCCCACCGGCCCGACGGCACCCGCCGCGCGCTGCGCGTCGGACTCGGCGGACCGGTCGGCTCCGGCAAGACCGCCACCGTCGCCGCGCTCTGCCGCCGCCTCCGCGACACGCTCTCGCTCGCCGTCGTCACCAACGACATCTACACCCGCGAGGACGCCGAGTTCCTGCTCCGCGAGGCCGTGCTGCCGCCGGAGCGGATCCGGGCGGTCGAGACCGGCGCCTGCCCGCACACCGCGATCCGCGACGACATCTCCGCCAACCTCGAAGCCGTCGAGGAACTGGAGGACGCGGTCGGCCCGCTCGACCTCATCCTCGTCGAGTCCGGCGGCGACAACCTCACCGCCACCTTCTCCAAGGGCCTCGTCGACGCGCAGATCTTCGTCATCGACGTCGCCGGCGGCGACGACATCCCCCGCAAGGGCGGCCCCGGCGTCACCACCGCCGACCTCCTCGTCGTCAACAAGACCGACCTCGCCCCCCACGTCGGCTCCGACCTCGACCGGATGGCCCGGGACGCGGCGGCCCAGCGCGGCGACCTGCCGGTGGCGTTCACCTCGCTGCGGTCGGCGGAGGGCGTCGCCCCGGTCGCCGACTGGGTGCGGGAACGGCTCGACGCCTGGACGGCCGCGCCGGCGCCCACCGCATGAGCCTGCGCGCCACCGCCCGGATCACCGCGGACGCCGACGGCTCCCTGCCGGTCCTGGAGAGCGACGGGCCGCTCGCCGTGCGCCGCACCCGCGCCGCCGCCCCCGGCTGGACGCGGGTGACGGTCGTCGGCGCGATGAGCGCGCCGCTCGGCGGCGACCGGCTCGCGATCGAGACGGAGGTACGGGACGGGGCCCGGCTGCGGGTCGACTCGGCGGCCGCCACCCTCGCGCTGCCCGGCCGCACCCCGGACCCGGCCGCGTACGAACTCCGGCTCCGGGTCGGCGCGGACGCCGTGCTGCGCTGGCTGCCCGAGCAGCTCGTCAGCGCCCGCGGCTCCGACCTGCGGGTGCGCACCCGCGTCGACCTCGCCCCCACCGCCCGGCTCGTCCTGCGCGAGGAGCAGGTCCTCGGCCGGCACGGCGAGCCGCCCGGCACCCTGTTCTCCCGGCTCACCGTCCGCCGCGCGGACCGGCCGCTGCTCGACCAGGAACTCGCGTACGGCCCCGGGGCCCCCGGCGGCTGGGACGGCGGCGCCGTCCTCGCCGGTCACCGCGCCACCGGCCAGCTCCTCGTCGTCGACCCGGGGTACGGGGAGGAGCCGGTGGCAGCCCGGCCGCTCGGCGACCACGCGGTCCTCACCCCGCTCGCCGGGCCGGCCGCCCTCGTCACCGCGGTCGCCCCCGACGCCCTCGCCCTGCGCCGGGTCCTCGACGCGGCACTGGCCGAACTCGCCCCGGAATGAGACGGATCGGGGCGCACCGCTCAGCGGACACCCCGGTCCGGTTATGGGTTCGGCAAAGAAACGCGTGTGCGGACTTTCGCCGTCGCCCCTCTGACGAAAGGATCACCCGAACAGAAGACCACCTACAGGGGGAGGACCTGTGAGACGACGCACGGCAGTGCTCGGCTCGGCCGGCACGCTCATCGCCGGCACACTCGTCGCGGGCGCGCTCGCGGCTCCGGCGGCCAGTGCCGACAGCGGCGCGCGTCACGGACGCGACGCCGAGGCGGTCGGCGTCGCCATCGCCGCGGCCCAGGCCGCCCGCGCCGGCATCGACTGGCAGGACTGTCCCGCCGACTGGGGCCTGGAGAAGCCCATCCAGTGCGGCTGGGTCACCGTCCCCGTCGACTACGCCAAGCCGTACGGCAAGAAGATAAAGATCGCCGTCGACCGGATCGCCGCCACCGGCACCCCGGCCGAGCGCCAGGGCGCGCTGCTCTACAACCCCGGCGGCCCCGGTGGCTCCGGCCTGCGCTTCCCGCGCCGCGTCACCACCGCCAACAAGATCTGGGCGAACACCGCCAAGGCGTACGACTTCGTCGGCTTCGACCCGCGGGGCGTCGGCAAGTCCGCCCCGATCTCCTGCGTCGACCCGACCGAGTTCGTCAAGGGCCCCAAGCTCGACCCCGTCCCCGACAGCGAGGCCGACAAGCTGGCGCAGCGCAAGCTCGCCGCCGAGTACGCCGAGGGCTGCTTCGAGAAGAGCGGCGACATGCTGCCGCACATGACGACGCCCAACACCGCCCGCGACCTCGACGTCGTCCGCGCCGCCCTCGGCGAGAAGAAGCTCAACTTCGTCGGCGTCTCCTACGGCACCTACCTCGGCGCGGTCTACGGCACCCTCTTCCCGACGCACGTCCGCCGCATGGTCCTGGACAGCGTCGTCAACCCGTCGACCCGCTCCATCTGGTACGAGGCCAACCTCGGCCAGGACGTCGCCTTCGAGGGCCGGCTCACCGACTGGATGACCTGGGTCGCCCAGAACGACGCCGCCTACCACCTCGGCGACACCCTCGCCGAGGTCCGGCAGCAGTGGACCACCCTGCGCGCCGCCGCCAAGAAGGCACCGCTCGGCGGCAAGGTCGGCCCGGCCGAGCTCATCAACTTCTTCCAGAGCGCCCCGTACTACGACTCCATGTGGGCCCCGGTGGCCGAGGCGTGGAGCGCCTACGCCGCCGGCGACCCGCAGCCGCTGATCGACAACGCCGCCGCGGACCTCACCGACACCGCCGGCAACATCGCCTCGGAGAACGGCAACGCCGTCTACACGGCCGTCGAGTGCGCGGACGCCCCCTGGCCGACCAGCTGGAAGAAGTGGGACCGCGACAACTCCCGCCTCCACGAGCAGCACCCGTTCATGACGTGGTCGAACGCCTGGATGAACCTCCCCTGCGCCACCTGGAAGGTGCCGAGCCGGCGGCCGGTGCAGGTGAAGACCGGCAAGGGCCTGCCGCCCGTGCTCATCACCCAGGCCGAGCGCGACGCCGCCACCCCGTACGAGGGCGCCGTGGAGCTGCACAAGCGCTTCAAGGGCTCGCGCCTGATCACGGAGAAGGACGCCGGCTCGCACGGCATCACCAACCTGGCCAACCCGTGCCTCAACACCAAGGTCGAGGACTACCTGCTGACCGGGAAGCTGGACGCCACGGACCAGACGTGCGCCCCGCACGCCACCCCGAAGCCGTGACCACGGCCTGACGACAGAGGGGCGGCCGCACCCCGCGGCCGCCCCTCCGCTCATGCCTCGCCGGCCTTCACGACGGCCGCGTACTCGTCGACGTACTCCTGTCCCGACAGGCGCATGATCGCGTACATGATCTCGTCCGTGACCGCCCGGACCACCGCCCGCTCGTCCGCCGAGCCGGCGAAGCGCGAGAAGTCCAGCGGCTCCCCGAAGCGGACCGTCACCCGCCGGATCCTCGGCACCACCCGCCCCGGCGGCTGGATCTCGAAGGTGCCGACCATCGCGCACGGCACCACCTTCACCCCGGCCGTCAGCGCCATCACCGCCACCCCGACCTTGCCCTTGTAGAGGCGCCCGTCGTGCGAGCGGGTGCCCTCCGGGTAGATCCCGAGCAGTTCGCCCCTCGCCAGCACGCCCAGGCCCTCCCGGATCGCGGCCTGCCCGGCCTCCTTGCCCGAGCGGTCCACCGGGATCTGCCCGGCCGCCCGGAAGAACGCCGCCGTCAGCCTCCCCTTCAGCCCCGGCCCGGTGAAGTACTCCTGTTTCGCCAGGAAGGTGATCCGCCGGTCGAGCACCGCCGGCATCAGGAAGTGGTCGGAGAAGGAGAGGTGGTTGCCCGCGACGATCGCCGCGCCCTCCTCCGGGACGTGCCCGATCCCCTCCACCCTCGGCCGGAACAGCAGTTTCAGCAGCGGTCCGAGCAGTACGTGCTTCAGCAGCCGGTAGAACACCGAGGCCCCCGTTCGTCGTCCGTCACGCCCGTTGTAACCCCCCGGCCGCCCGTGGTCCACTGGTGGGAGTGGCCCGACTCACCGGGAGGCCGACATGCCAGGCGCGCGCGGACCCCGGCGTCCCGGGCGCGTGCTCACCGCGCTGCTGTGCGCGGTGACCGCGGCCGGCCTGTACGGCTGCTCCGACTCGGGCCCGCCGGCCCCGACGCCGACGCGCGCGCCCACCACCGCCCCGGGCGGGGTCTCCCCCTTCACCGGACTGCCCGCCCGCTCCGGCCCCGTCCTCGCCGTCAAGATCGACAACGTGGCCGCCGCCCGCCCCCAGACCGGCCTCGGCGCCGCCGACCTCGTCTACGTCGAACAGGTCGAGGGCGGCGTCACCCGGCTGCTCGCCGTCTACTCCTCCCGCCTCCCGGAGAGCGTCGGCCCCGTCCGCAGCGCCCGCGAGTCCGACCTCGCCCTGCTGCGCGCCTTCGGCCACCCCGCCCTCGCCTACTCCGGCGCGCAGACCGCCCTGAACCCGCTCCTCGCCGCCGCGCCCCTCGACCTGGTCAGCGAGGGCACCGACCCCGGCGCCTTCCGGCGCTCCCCGGACCGGCCCGCCCCGCACAACCTCTACCTCCGCCCCGAGCGCGCCCTCGCCGCCGCCCCCGACGCGTCCGACGCACGGCCGATCGGCCTCCGCTTCGGCGCCGCGCCCGACGGCGGCACCCCGACCGCCACCGAGACCGTCCGCTTCCCGGCCGCCCGTTACGCCTTCAGCTGGTCCGCCGCCGACCGCGGCTGGCGCGTCGCCCTCGACGGCCGCCCCGTCACCTCCACCGACAGCGGCCCGCTCGCCCCCGCCACCGTCGTCGTCCAGCGCGTCACCGTCCGCCCCTCCGCCTTCCGCGACGTCAACGGCGCCGTCTCCCCGTACACCGAGACCACCGGCTCGGGCACGGCGACGGTGCTGCGCGACGGGCGGGCGCACGAGGCCCGCTGGTCCCGCCCCGACCCGGCCGGCGGCACCTCCTTCACCACCCCCGACGGCCGCCCGCTCGCCCTCGCCCCCGGCCAGGTCTGGTTCGTCCTCGCCCCGCGCTGACCACCGCGCCGCCCGGCCGCCGGACGGCCCCGCGGATGACCGGGCCGGCCCGGGGTAGTCGCCGGGCCGGGGGACACCCCGGGGAGGAGGCACGCCATGAACACCGGCATCTGGGGGTACGCGGAGTCCTCCGGCCACGTGCCGGGCGAGGCGCTCATCGGGTACGCGGTGGAGGCCACCGACGGCGGGATCGGCAAGGTCGACCGGCACACCGAGGACGTCGACCGGTCCTACCTGGTCGTGGACACCGGACCGTGGATCCTCGGCCACAAGGTCGTCCTGCCCGCCGGCCTGGTCGACCGCGTGGACCAGGAGAACGAGACCGTCCACCTGAACTGCACCAGGAAGCACGTCCGCGAGTCGCCCGACTTCGAGGCCGGCCAGGACGAGCACGACGTGACGTTCATCCGCCTCGTCGAGCAGTACTACTCCAACCGTCACATGTGACGGGGCGGTGGCTCAGCGCGGTGACGGGCCCGCCCCGCCCGCGCGGGGCGGACGGGGCGCCTCCAGGGGCTCGGTGCTGTCCGCCGCCGCCATCCCGACCGTCGCCACCCCCAGCACGATCCAGCCGAACCAGAGCCAGCCGCTGCTGCCGAGCGCCACCGTGTACGTGGTGATCAGCACCAGCGCGGCACAGGTGACGATCGTCATCGCCTTCGTGGAACCGGACATCTGCCCGCCCTCCTCCCGACCGGGGCCGCGGAAGCCTCCCTGCCATCGTGGCCCCGCACGGGGGGCGCGCGCTACTCCCCGGACGCACCGGCGTGCGCCGGACAGCGCGGGGCCCCCGGGACCAGGTGGTCCCGGGGCCCCGCGCCGCCCCGCTCCCGGCGCCGCTCAGCGGCCGCGCGCCTGGAGCGACGCCAGGTACGCGTTGTACTCCTCCAGCTCCTTGTCGCCGTCCCGGTCGGCCTGCCGGTCCTTGCGGACCGCCTGCCGCTGCTCGGAGTGGTACCACTGGTAGACCAGCGCGATCAGCACCAGCACCGACGGGATCTCGCTGAAGGCCCAGGCGATGCCGCCCGCCGCGTTCTGGTCGGCGAGCGCGTCGATGCCGAGGGAGGCCGGCGGGTTCTCGTACGCCTTCACCATCGGCTGGGTCGCCATCATCATCGCGATGCCGAAGAAGGCGTGGAACGGCATGCCGGCGAACAGCTCCAGCATCCGCATCACGTACCCGGGCCGGTGCGGCCCCGGGTCGACGCCCATGATCGGCCAGAAGAAGACCAGACCCACCGCGAGGAAGTGGACCATCATCGCGATGTGGCCGGGCTTCGACCCCATCAGGGTGTCGAAGAGCGGGGTGAAGTAGAGGCCGTAGAGGCTGGCGATGAACATGCTGATGGTGAACGCGGGGTGCGTGACGACCCGCATGTACCGGCTGTGCAGCAGCTTCAGCAGCAGTTCGCGCGGGCCGAGCGAGCCGCGCCCGGCCACCGGCAGGGCCCGCAGCGCCAGCGTCACCGGCGCGCCGAGCAGCAGCAGGATCGGCGAGACCATGGAGATCACCATGTGCTGCACCATGTGCACGCTGAACATGACCATGCCGTAGTCGTTCAGCTTGGTGCACATCACCAGGGCGATGCTCAGCACGCCGGCCGCGAAGAGCACGGTCCGGGCCACCGGCCACGCGTCACCGCGCCCGCGCAGCCGGGCGACCCCCCACCCGTACAGACCGAGCGCCACGAGGCACCCGATCAGGAAGAAGGGGTCGGGCGAGAACTCCAGGCCCCGCCCCAGCGTGAACGGCGGCAGGTCCATGGGCATGCCGTGCCCGCTGTGATCCATCGCTTACTCCAGGAGCCCATTGCGCGCCGAGCCCGTTTCGCGCTTGTTGTCCGCACCAGACTAGAACCGCCCCCGGCCGCGCTCGCGACCGGGGGCGGGTGTCCTGCCGCGCGCGGCTCAGAGCACGCACTCGGCCTCGGCGTAGCGGTCCTCGGGGACCGTCTTCAGCGTCTGCACGGCCTCGGCCAGCGGCACCATCACGATGTCGGTGCCGCGCAGCGAGGTCAGCATGCCGAACTCGCCGCGGTGCGCCGCCTCGACCGCGTGCCAGCCGAAGCGGGTGGCGAGGACGCGGTCGTACGCGGTGGGCGTGCCGCCGCGCTGGACGTGGCCGAGGATGACCGGGCGGGCCTCCTTGCCGAGCCGGCGCTCCAGCTCGACGGAGAGCTGGTTGGCGACGCCGGTGAAGCGCTCGTGGCCGTAGATGTCGGTGCCGGCGGTCTTGAAGTCCATGGAGGAGCCCTCGCGCGGCTTGGCGCCCTCGGCGACGACGACGATCGCGAACCGCTTGCCGTCCTCGAAGCGGGCGCCGACCCGGGAGGTCAGCTCGTCGATGTCGAAGGGGCGCTCCGGGACGACGACGGCGTGGGCGCCGGCGGCCATGCCCGAGTGGAGGGCTATCCAGCCGGTGTGACGGCCCATGACCTCGACGACGAGGACGCGCTGGTGGGACTCGGCGGTGGTCTTCAGCCGGTCGAGGGCCTCGGTCGCCACGGTGACGGCGGTGTCGAAGCCGAAGGTGACGTCGGTCGACGCGATGTCGTTGTCGATGGTCTTCGGGACGCCGACGATGGGCAGGCCCGCCTCGGAGAGGAGGTGGGCGGCCTTGAGGGTGCCCTCGCCGCCGATCGGGATGATCGCGTCGAGGCCGAGGTCGGCGACGTGGCCCCGGGCCCGCTCCACGCCGTCGACGAGGTGCGCGGGCTGGACGCGGGAGGAGCCGAGGATGGTGCCGCCGCGGGCGAGGATGCCGCCCACCGCGTCGAGGTCGAGCTTCCGGTAGTCGCACTCCAGGAGGCCCTTCCACCCGTCGTGGAAGCCGATGACCTCGTCCCCGTGGTCGACGACGGCCCGGTGCACGACGGAACGGATGACGGCGTTCAGACCGGGGCAGTCTCCGCCGGAGGTGAGCACACCAATGCGCATAGCCCAAAAACCTTTGCAACGTGGGCCGATTCCCGGACCACGTCGTCCGGCTGGATCCCCGCCACCCTATCGTTGCCGGGGGGCGGGGCCGAACCGGATGTCCGCAGAGTGGACACCGTCTTTACTTGCGGAACCGATGTGCGCTAGGCCGCTCAGAAGTGCGGCCCGGCAGGCCGCCTGACGACGTGTCGGGCGGCCGTCAGGCGGGCTGCGAGGCGGCCGCGATGCGCTCGGCGCGCAGCGCCTCGTACCACCGGTCGTCGGTCGGCGGCAGCGCGTTGACGTCCAGGGCCAGCTTCAGCAACAGGTCCGCGATCTGCGGGTTGCGGGCCATCACGGGGCCGTGCATGTAGGTGCCGAAGACGGTGTCGTTGTACGCGCCCTCGGTGCCGTCGCCGGTGCCGTTGCCGTTGCCGAAGACGGTCCGCGCGAAGGGGCGGGCCGTCGGGCCGAGGTGGGTGACGCCCTGGTGGTTCTCGAAGCCGGTCAGCTGGGGGAGGCCCAGCTGCGGGTCGATGTCGGCGAGCACGTCGCCGACGCACCGGGCGCCCTCGCCGCGGACCGTGGTCACGTCGAGCAGGCCGAGGCCGGGCTGGCGCTCGCCGACGTCGTTGATGAACTCGTGGCCCAGGATCTGGTAGCCGGCGCAGACCGAGAAGATGATCGCGCCGTTGGAGGCGGCCCGGGAGAGGCCGCCGTCACGGAGCAGCCGCTCGGCCGCGAGCCGCTGCGGCCGGTCCTCGCCGCCGCCGATCAGGTAGATGTCGCCGGAGGTGGGGACCGGCTGGTCGCTGCGGACGTCGACGCGCTCGACGTTCAGGCGCCGCTGACGGGCGCGGCGCTCGACGACGAGCACGTTGCCCTGGTCGCCGTAGGTGCTGAGCAGGTCCGGGTAGACCCAGACCACGCGCAGGCTGCTCTCACTCATGCTGCAAGTCCTTCTGCGAGTCGGGGCGGGGTCAGTTGCCCACGCGGCGGCGGACGTCCTGGAACGCGGTGTAGTTGGCGATCAGCTCGATCTGCCCGGGCGGGGCCATCGCGACGGCCTCGTCGAGCGTCTCGCAGACGCGGAAGTCGACGCCCGCGACCTCCAGCCGGACCGCCAGGTCGAGGCGGCGGTCGCCGATCACCATGATCGGGTGGCCGGCGAGCCGGCCGTAGTCGACGTCCCACAGCCAGGAGGTGTCCGTGCCGTCGGCGCCGCGCGCGTTGACGGAGAGGATGACCGGGGTCGGCGGCGGGTCGATCAGGGAGAAGGTCTCCAGCCAGCCCGCCGGGTTCTTCGCGAGCAGCAGCCGCAGCTGCCGGTTCTGGAAGGAGACCACGTCGTAGCGGCCGGCCACGGCCTGCACCTGGTACATGCGCTCCAGGGCGACCTGCGGCGGCACGCCGAAGACGGCGACGACGGCGGCCGAGGTGGCCGCGTTCGCCTTGTTGGCGCGGCCGGGGAGCTGGAGCCGGATCGGCCAGGCCGAGCCGTGCGGGTCGAGCACGTGGTCGCCGCTGAGCGCCCAGCTCGGGGCGGGACGGCGGAAGCCGCACTCGCCGCAGAACCAGTCGTCGCCGGGGCGCTGGAGGACACCGCCGCAGGCGGGGCACGACCAGGCGTCGTCCTTCCACTCCTGGCCGACCGCGACCCACACCACGTTGGGGGAGGAGGAGGCGGCCCACACGATCAGCGGGTCGTCGGCGTTGGCGATGACGACGGCCTTGGAGCCGTTCAGCCCCTCGCGCCACTTCTCGGCGAGCATCCGCGTCTCGGCGGCGCGGTCGAGCTGGTCGCGGGAGAGGTTGAGCAGCGCGATCGCCTTGGGGGTGGTGTCGCGGGCGACGCCGGCGAGGTACTTCTCGTCGACCTCGATCACGGCGTACCGGGCGTCGCCGCCGCCCGCGAGGGCGGAGGTGATGCCCGCGGGCATGTTGGCGCCCAGCGCGTTGGAGACCACCGGTCCCGCGGCGCGGAGCGCCTCGGCGATCAGCCGGGTGGTGGTGGTCTTGCCGTTGGTGGCGGACACGAGGACGACGTCCAGGTGCTGCGCGAGCCGTCCCAGCAGGTCGGGGTCGAGCTTCAGCGCGACCCGGCCGCCGATCACCGATCCGCTGCCGCGGCCGGCTGCCCGCGACACCGCGGCGGCCGCCTTGCCCGCGGTCACGGCCAGCTTGGCGCGCGGCGACAGCGGCTCTGGATTACCGGGGTGTCCTGACATCGTCCTTGATCCTCCTTGCGTCGGTCGGGGCTCAGCCTATCGAGAACCGGCCAGGAGCCCGAACCACGGCACCGTGCCGACCGTATGAAATGAGGAGGTCACGGCGGACCGTACGCTTACCGCCATGCGAAACCGCCCCATCCCCGGCACCTCCGGGCTCGTCCGGACGATGACCCTGCTCGGCGACCCCGTGCTGCACGCCCCCTGCGCCCCCGTCACCGAGTTCGGCCCCGCGCTGGACCGGCTGGTGGACGACATGTTCGCCACCATGTACGCGGCGCACGGCGTGGGCCTCGCCGCGAACCAGGTGGGCGTGGGGCAGCGGGTCTTCGTCTACGACTGCCCGGACGACGAGGACGTCCGGCACCTGGGGCACGTGGTGAACCCGCGCCTGGTGGAGGCCGGTGGCGACGCGTACCGCGGCCCGGAGGGCTGCCTCTCGCTGCCGGGCCTGGAGGCGCCGGTGGCCCGCTTCGACCGCGCGGTGGTGGAGGGCGTCCGCACGGACGGCACCCCGGTGCGGATCGAGGGCACCGGTTTCTTCGCCCGCTGCCTGCTGCACGAGATGGACCACCTGGAGGGCCGCGTCTACGCGGAGCACGTCACCGGGTGGCGGAGATCACGTCTGCTCCGCGCGATCCGCAAGCGGCCGTGGGGCGGGGGCGCGACCGCGCTGGAGGCGTAGGGCGGTTCTTCTCCGGTACGGCTCCGAAGGCGACCGCCCGGAATCGGCGCCCCCGCGCCCCGCCGCCCCGGGCACCCCCGTACCCGCCCCGCCCGCCGGCCCCCGGCCGGTTCCGGGGGGCGCACCCCTAGAAGCCGGGGCCGCCGGGGCGGTCGTCGGCCTCGGCGAGGCGGCCCCAGAGGAGGTCCGCGAGCGAGCGGACCAGCTCGGCGCGGGAGCAGGGGCGCTCGCCGAGCCACCAGTCGCCGGCGGCGTGCATCATGCCGACGATGCCGTGGCCCCAGATCCGGGCCTGTGCCTCGGCGGCGGGCCCGAGGTCGACGCGCTCGGCGATGACCTGGCCCAGCTCCTCGCCCATGCGGCGCAGCAGCGGGGCGGAGTGGCGGCCGACGTCGAAGCCCTGCTCGGACTGGTGGGACTCCTCGGCGGGGTGCATGAGGAAGCGGTAGACCTGCGGCATCGCCTCGATGGAGGCGAGGTAGGTGTCGAGGGTGGACTCGACCCGGCGGCGCCGGTCGGCGGGGGCGTCGAGCGCGGCCCGCAGCGAGGCGAGCAGGGCGTCGGTGTGGCGGGTGGCGAGGGCGCGGTAGAGGCCGCCCTTGTCGCCGAAGTGGCGGTAGAGGATCGGCTTTGTGATGCCGGCCTCGGCCGCGATCGCGTTCATGGATGCCTTGGGGCCGTCGCGGAGCACCACCCGGTCCGCCGCCTCCAGCAGTTCGCGCCGCCGCTGCTCGGCGGGCTTCTGCTGGTCGGTGGTCCGGTGTGCGATGTCCATAAGCGTGTCTCCCCGCCCGTGCGATGACCTGAGGCTGTCGCAACGTAACACCCGACCGGCACCGCGTGCCGAACCGCCCGATCCGCTTCGCCCGGGAAGACCCGCAGGTTGACAGCTGTACCCACCGGTAACAGACTGGTGTTACCGCAAGTAACGTACTGCTGGGAGGGACCATGGGCGAGTTCACGTTCGAGCTCAACGACGACCAGAAGGAAGTCCGTGACTGGCTCCACGGCTTCGCCGCGGACGTCATGCGGCCGGCCGCCGCCGAGTGGGACGAGCGTGAGGAGACCCCCTGGCCCATCATCCAGGAGGCGGCCAAGCTGGGAATCTACTCCCTCGACTTCTACGCCCAGCAGTTCTTCGACCCGACCGGCCTCGGCATCCCGATGACCATGGAGGAGCTCTTCTGGGGCGACGCCGGCATCGCGCTCTCCATCGTCGGCACCGGCCTCGCCGCCGTCGGCGTCCTCGCCAACGGCACCGAGGAGCAGATCGGCACCTGGGTGCCGCAGATGTACGGCGACGCGACCGACGTCAAGGTCGCCGCCTTCTGCTCCTCCGAGCCCGACGCCGGCTCCGACGTCGCCTCCATGCGCACCCGCGCCGTCTACGACGAGGCCAAGGACGAGTGGGTGCTCAACGGCACCAAGACCTGGGCGACCAACGGCGGCATCGCCAACGTCCACGTCGTCGTCGCCGTCGTCGACCCCGAGCTCGGCTCCAAGGGCCACGCCTCCTTCATCGTGCCGCCGAACACCCCCGGCCTCTCCCAGGGGCAGAAGTTCCAGAAGCACGGCATCCGCGCCTCGCACACCGCCGAGGTCGTCCTGGAGGACGTGCGCGTCCCCGGCTCCTGCCTCCTCGGCGGCAAGGAGAAGCTGGACGAGCGCCTCGCCCGGGCCCGCGAGAAGGCGAGGTCGGGCAGCGGCGAGAGGGTGAAGAACGCCGCCATGGCCACCTTCGAGGCGTCCCGCCCGGCGGTCGGCGCCATGGCCGTCGGCACGGCCCGCGCCGCGTACGAGGTCGCCCTCGACTACGCCGGGACCCGCGTCCAGTTCGGCCGCCCGATCATCGAGAACCAGGGCGTCGCCTTCCAGCTCGCCGACATGGCCACGCAGATCGACGCCGCCCGCCTGCTCGTCTGGCGCGCCTCCTGGATGGCCGTCGCCGGCAAGCCCTTCACCCGCGCCGAGGGCTCCATGTCGAAGCTGTACGCCAGCGAGGTCGCGAAGTCCGTCACCGCCCAGGCGATCCAGATCCTCGGCGGCAACGGCTACACCCGCGAGTACCCGGTCGAGCGCATGCACCGTGACGCCGCCATCTACACCATCTTCGAAGGCACCAGCGAGATCCAGCGGATGGTCATCAGCCGGGCGATCGCCAAGTAGCGGCCTCCGCTCAGCCGAACCAGACGATCAGGCGGACGTTCTCGTCACCGTGGACGGCCGCCAGGTCGCGCATCAGCGCCCAGGCGGGACCCCAGCGGTCGCCGTCCGGCGGGGCGAACATCCGCGCCGTGTACACCACCGGACGGTAGACCGCCCCGTCCAGGCGGACCTCGCCGCCCGGCGGCCACTCGTACGGCCACAGGTCCTCGCCGAACAGCTCCTCCGCCGCGTCCAGGACGGCGAGCGGCGTCCAGAGCACGTGGTCGAAGGCGAGTTCGCCGTCCGGGCCCGGCAGCCACACCCCGACGTGGTTGCCGTCGGCCCGGTCGTTCAGCGGCGCGTCCCAGTCGACCGCCGCCACCTCGGCCCAGGTGGCGTACGAGTGGCTGTGGTTGATCTCGTCGTCGGGGATGTCCGCGGAGGCGTCCGGCGGGAGGCCCCGCATGTCGAAGAGCGGCCGCTCGATCTGGAGTCCGCTGCCGCCGTACCCGAACAGGCACTCCCGGGCGTCCCGGTCGCGCACCAGCGCGCAGTCCGGCAGCCAGTCCCGGACCGCCCAGCGGCCGTCCGCCCCGCGGACCTCGAACGCGCCCTCGATGTCGCTCCCCATGGACGCGATGGTAGACGCGTGTTCCGCACGGCCGTTCGGAATTCACGGCTCCGCAAGGGCCGCTCCACCCCGCCTCCGTAGCGTCTCGGCCCGTCCCAGAACGCTACCGAGGAGTACCGTGAGCGCCTCCGCTCTGACCGCCCTGGCCGCCGCACTCAGCGTCGTGGCCGCGGTCCCCGCCGCCCCCGGGCCCGTCCCCGTCGCCGCCTCCGTCGAGACCCCCGTCGTGTACGACGACGAGGCCGGCGGCAACGCCGACGCCGACGACCCCGCCGTCTGGGTCGACCCCGCCCGCCCCGGCCGCAGCCTCGTCATCGGCACCCTCAAGGAGGGCGGGCTCGACGTCTACGGGCTCGACGGCCGCCGCCTCCAGCACATCGCCGCCCCGCCCGCCCCCGGCGAGGACGCCGCCCCCGGCCGGTTCAACAACGTCGACCTCGTCTACGGCTTCGAGCTGAACGGCCGCAGGACCGACCTCGCCGTCGTCAGCGACCGCGGCCGCGACCGGATCCGCGCCTACGCGATCGACCCGGCCGCCGTCGCCGCCGGCACCGCCCCGCTGAGGGACGTCACCGCCGCCGACGTCGCGCCCGTCTTCGCCGCGAGCGAGGCCGAGGTCGACGACCAGAACACCTCCTACGGCCTCGCCGCCCACCGCGACGGGGACGACGCCTACGTCGTCGTCTCGCAGCGCGAGCGCGGCCGGCTGCGCCTGCTCGAACTGGAGGACCGCGGCGGCCGGGTCGGCTACCGCACGGAGGACACCCTCGACCTCCCCGTCTCCTTCGCCCTCCCGGACGGCACCTCCTGGCGGCCCTGCGCCGACCCCGGCGAGCTGCCGCAGGTCGAGGGCATGGCCGTCGACCAGGAGGAGCACGTCCTCTACGCCGCCCAGGAGGCCGTCGGCCTCTGGCGGATCGACCTCGACGACGAGGAGTTCGAGGAGCCCGAACTCCTCGATCGGGTCCGCGAGTACGGCACCCCGTGGACGTACGACGAGGCCGAGGAGGAGTGCGTCCTCGACACCGCGCACGACCCCGGCTTCGGCGGTGAGCACCTGAGCGCCGACGCCGAGGGCGTCACCGTCTACCACGGCGACGACGGCGAGGGGTACGTCCTCGCCTCCAGCCAGGGCGACGACACCTTCGCCGTCTACGCGCGCGAGGGCGACAACTCCTACCTCGGCTCCTTCGCCGTCACCGACGGGACCGCCACCGACGGGGTGCAGCACTCCGACGGCTCCACCGTGGTGAACGTGCCGCTCGGCGGCGCCTTCCCGAAGGGCCTGCTCGTCACCCACGACGGCGAGGCCACCCCGGCCGACGGCGACCGCGAGGGCACGAACTTCAAGTTCACCCGCTGGGACGCCGTCGCCGGCGCCTTCCCGGAGCCGCTGACCGTCGACACCGACTCCTTCGACCCGCGCGACGCCGGCTGACCCCCGTCCCGCCGCGCTCGTGACGCACCGCGAGGGCCACCCCGCGTCCACCGCCGGTCTCCGGCCCCGGTGGACGCGGGGCTCCGGCGTCCCCGCCGGTCCCCGGCGCGTTGTTCTTGTTTGTGCCCCGTGTCCCGTGTCCCGTGCCCCGAGCCTCCCGGACGCCGCCGTCGGACGACCGGATCCGGCCAACAGGCCAGAACAGGACGGCCGGTCGGCGAAAACTACCCTCCGGTCACTTCCTGCGGGACAATCGCCGCGGAGCCGCGCCCAAGGGGGAGACACCATGGCCACCACCGACACCCGTGCCGAGGCGCCCGTCCTCGCCGGACTGCCCGTCCTCGGTTCGATGTTCGACCTGAAGAACGACTCGCTCGGCACCTTCCTGCGGGCCCGGCGCGACCACGGCGACGTCGTCCGCATCACCGCGGGACCGCCCGGCGCCCGCGCCGAGGTGTACGCCGTCTTCTCCGCCGAGGGCGTCCAGCAGGTCCTCGCCGGCGAGTCCGCCAACTTCCGCAAGGACAACGCCTTCTACCAGGAGGTCCGGGAGTCCTTCGGCAACGGCCTGCTCACCAGCCAGGACGACGACTACCTGCGCCAGCGGCGGCTCGTCCAGCCCCTCTTCACCAAGCGCCGGGTCGACGGTTACGCCGACGCCGTCGCCACCGAGGTCGCCACCCTCACCGGCGAGTGGGAGAAGGCCGGCGCCGCCACGGTGGACGTCCTCCACGAGTCGACCCGGCTCGCCCTGCGCGCCGTCGCCCGCATCCTCTTCGGCACCGACGTGGACTCCGCCGTCGAGGTCGTCGAACGCTGCTTCCCCGGCGTCGGCTCGTACGTGCTCCGCCGCGGCTACGCCCCGGTCAAGACGCCCCGCGCCTGGCCCACCCCCGGCAACCGGCGGGCCGCCGCCCTCCACCGGGCGCTGTACGCGGAGTGCGACCGGATCATCGCCGAGCGGAAGGCCGGCGGCCGGGCCGACGAGGACGGCGACGACCTGCTGAGCCTGCTCGTCCGGGCCGAGAGCGCCGAGGACGGCGCCTTCGACGCCACCGAACTGCGCGAGCAGGTCCTCGTCTTCCTCCTCGCCGGCCACGAGACGACCGCCACCTCGATCGGCTTCGCCCTCCACCTCCTGGCCCGCCACCCCGAGGCGCAGCGCCGCGCCCACGAGGAGGTCGACCGGGTCCTCGCGGGCCGCACCCCCGGCGCCGCCGACCTCGACGCCCTGCCGTACGTGACCCGGGTCCTGAAGGAGGCGATGCGGCTCTTCCCGGCCGCGCCCGTCATCGGCCGCCGGGCCGTCGCCGCCACCACGATCGGCGGCGTCGCCGTCCCGGCCGGCGCCGACGTCGTCGTCGCCCCGTGGGTCACCCACCGGCACCCCGCCTACTGGGAGGACGCCGAGCGCTTCGACCCGGACCGCTTCACCCCCGAGGCGGAGGCCGCCCGGCCCCGCTACGCCTGGTTCCCCTTCGGCGGCGGGCCCCGGGCCTGCATCGGCCAGCACTTCTCGATGCTGGAGTCGGTGATCGCGCTCGCGATGATCCTCCAGCGCCACGGCTTCGAGGCCGTGGACACCGAGGTGCCGCTCAGGCCCGCGATCACCCTCCAGGCGGACGGCCCGGCCCGCTGCCGGCTGCTCCCCCGGGAGCCCTAGGCCGGGCTCAGTCCGTCCGCTTCCTGCTGTGGAGGTGGAGCGAGCGCAGCGCCGCCTCCAGGGCGAAGCGGTGGTCGGGGTCGAGGAGCCGGTCGCCGAAGTGGTTGTCGAGGTTCCGCAGCCGGTAGCGGACCGTCTGGGCGTGCACGCCCAGCATCTCGCCGACCTGCTCGGCCGGGGCGCGGGTGGAGACGTGGACCCGCAGGGTCTCGACGAGGCGCTCGCGCCGGGTGCCGGACAGGCCGTCGAGCGGGGCCAGTTCGCGCTGGGCGAGCTGGGCCATGAGCGCCGGGTCGGACAGCAGCCACAGCGTCGTGAGGTGGTCCTCGCAGCGCACCACGGGCGCGTCCGCCACGACGCCGTCGTCGATCAGCTGGAGGACCCGCCGGGACCACCGCAGGGAGTGGGCGGCCTGCGCGGTCGGCACGGTCAGCCCGAGGACGGCGGGCGTGCCGGCCAGGGCGGTGTCGAGCATCGCGCGGCGCTCGGCGGTCAGCGGGCCCGGGACGAGCAGATGGGGGTGGGGGAGGCCGAGGTCGGCGAGGACGTCCCGGTCGAGCCGGGCCTGCGCGACGCCGCCGGCCGGCGGCCGCAGGGCGATCAGGGTGCACTCGGCGGGGAGCTGCCAGGACGCCTCCTGGCAGAGCTCGGCGATGGTCGCCCGGGGCAGCGGCGGCCCGGCGACCACCAGGTGCAGCAGCTTCCTCCGCAGCGCCGCCAGGTCGGAGACCGCGCGGGTCTGGACGGTGAGGTAGCCCTCGCGGGAGAGGGACTCCAGCTCGTCGACGTAGGCGAAGAGGGCGTCGGCGAAGGCCAGGATCAGGGTGGGGGAGAGGTTGTACGTGCGCCCGATGCTCTTGGCCCGGCGCAGGGCGATGCGGGCGCCGAGCCGGTAGGCGCCCTGTAACGTGTCCAGGTCCCGGCCCTCGTACGCCTCCACCCGGCCGAACTGGCGCAGCAGCTCGTCGCGGAGGGCGGGTTGCGCGCCGGGGCGGTCGACGCGGTCGACGAAGGCCGCCAGGGCCTGCTCGACGCCCTGGCGGATGGCGTCGGAATGGGGCCCGTTGAAGAGGTGGGCGTACACGGGGTAGGCGCGCTCGATCTCCACGCCGATCTCCTTGATGAGCCCCGGGATCTCCGGTCTCATCAGCGCGGCGAACTCCCTGGGCAGCGGATCGAGCGGCTCACCGAGCTCCGGTGACTGTGCGGTGGAGGGCATGGACCGATCCCTTGCTCTGCTACGTGACCGGTGGGGGAGCGGCACCGCGGCGCCCGACCGGATGAGGTGGGCGCCGCGGTGGCCGTCAGTTACGTACTGATGTGGACTGCTGAGAAGCTAGGACAACTACTGTGTGCTGTACACAACTTGAGCAAGAGTCATGTACGCGGGGCGGGGGGATGCGGCCGAGTCGGCCGGTAATCACCCCTGGGTGGCCGTTAGTTGACGGCGGAGTGCCAGTTCCGTGAGAAGACCTCGCCGGCGTCGGGGGCGAGGACGCCGGGGGCGAAGAGGCCGGTCAGGTGGGTCTGGGTGTCGTGGAGCGTGAGCTTGTTCTTCCCGGCGGCGGCGGGCAGGCCCGTCTTGAGGTTGACGGCCCCGTCGATCAGGCCGAACCAGCCCAGGCCGCAGCCGCTCGCACCCGGGACGGCGAAGGTGTCGTCGTACTGGGTGGAGCCGAGGAGGTCGAGCCGGCTCATGTCGCCCTCGTCGTTGGCGGAGCCGTCGCCGTTGAACCGCGTGACGCCGAACGAGGGCGCGTCGAGGTTCCGCGGGCGCAGCAGGATCGGGTCGCTCTTCGTCCCGATGTAGCAGTTGTCGCCGAGGAACGGGTTCTGCAGGCGGATGCGGACCGGGAGGGTCACGATCGGCTGGTCGGTGAGGACGCCCGCGATCTGGTCGAAGTCCGAGGGGGTGCCGACCGACTCCATGGTGGCGGTGATCTTGTTGAGCCGGGCGTCCGACAGCTGCCGGCAGATGTCGGTGATGAACGGGATGTCGCTCGGGCACATCAGGCCCATCAGCCCGCCGGGGACGGTGGCGGAGTCGGCGATGAGCGCGCCCTCGGGCGGCGCGACGACCGAGTTGGTGCCGTCGGCGTTCTGCACGACGCCCATCTGGAGGTTGGTCCGCCCCGTGGTCACGGTGGTGTTGCCCAGCTTGATGGAGCCGCTGAGGGAGTACGAGACGACGCACTGCGGCGTCGTGTCGAGGCCGTCCGAGGCGAGCATCGCGGGGGCGTCGACGGGGCAGCGGGTGGACGGCCCCCAGCCTCCGTTCAGCACCGGGGCGGCCGCGGTCGCCGTGCCCGTGGAGGCGAAGGCGCCCAGCGCGGTCAGGGCGGAGACGGCGGCCAGTTTCGTACGGCGGGAGACGAGGGGCATGGCGGATGCCTTTCGGTGGGGTGGGGGAGCGGGGGCGGGTTCAGCGCTCGGGCTTGGGGACCACGTACGGCTGGCGGTCCTCCGTGCACTGCGGGTCGTCGGTGGGCGCGTCGCTGAGCACGGTGCAGGTCTGGCCCTGGATCTGTTTGACGTGGTTGCCGGGGCCGGAGATGGAGGCGGTGAAGAGCCGGTCGAGGTCCTCGCCGTCGGTGCCGCACCCCGTGAAGGCGGGGATGGTCACCTCGCCCGTCAGCGGACCGCCGCTGGTCAGCTGGTAGCCCTGGGCGTTCTGCCCGGCGGGGATCCATCCCTTGCCCACCATCACCAGGTGGTCGCCGGGGTACCGGGCGGGCTCGGGATCGGGGGAGGAGAGCGGCTTCTCCGTGCGGCAGGAAGGGCCCACGTCCAGCTTGACCCCGTTGACCTTGACGTCGAGGACGCGCAGGACGAGGGGGGCCCGGATCGTGTTGTCCAGATAGTTGTCACCGGTGGAGAAGATGGCGCGGACCAGGGTGCCGATCGTGATGGGGCCCGTCTGCTCCAGGACCATGGTCGCCGTGACCGGCTGGAAGTCGAAGGCCAGGAAGGTGGAGGTGAAGGGAGGGGTCTGCTTGCGCCCCTGGTAGGAGAGGTCGGCCCGCGACGGGGTGAAGAAGTGGAACTCGCCCTCCGGAGGGGGTTCGGAGGGAAATTCCGGGAGACCCTGTTCGATCAGCAGGCAGGACACCGGGATGAGCGAGGCTCCGCCGAGCTTCCGGACGTTGGCGTAGCCGGTGATGTAGGCCGACAGCGACACCGGGGTCGGATTCTCCGTGATGCAGGGCGGGGCGTCCGGCCGGGGCTTCGGAGTGCCGGGCTCGTCCTCGTCCCCCTCCTGGCCGCTGTCCGCCTGCTGCCCGACGCGCGGGCCCTCGGAAGCCCCGTCGCCCGTCCCGTCCTCGGTCCCCGGCCTCGCCGGCACCGTCCGGTCCGCGGGGAGCGAGGGCAGCGGGAGACCGGTGGCGGGCGCGGACGACGGTGACGCCGGGGGCGTACTCGGCTGCTCGGCAGAGGGCTCGGCACCGACCGGGACCGTGGCGAGCACCGTGCCCCCCTCCGTGTCCGGGCCGGGGACGCAGGTGACGGAGAGGGAGGCCGGGGCGGTGGCCGCGCCGTCGGCCGTGCTCGGGGCGAGGTCGACGGCGAGGTTCCCGGCGGTGAGGGTCAGTTCGCCGGCGGTGTCCGTCGTCAGGGACGGCACGTCACCGGCCGTGGTGAGGGTGAGGGGCCCTTCGGCGGGGACGGCGACCGGCTGCGCCGTACCGCTCCACGTGGCTTCCGTCCGCTGTCCGTCCTGGGCCGCGCCGACCGTGAGCCGGGTCTCCGCCCGTACGGTGGCGGCCCGGAGGGCGGTGAGGTCGGCGACGGCCGCCGGAGGAAGTTCGACGGTCGTGGTGACGCCGTCGGGCCGGATCTCCTCGCCCACGGCGGCCCGTTCGGGAAAGGCCGCCGTGATCCGCACCGTCGCGGGCTGCGGTCCCGAGGGCAGGGCGCAGACGTAGGGCAGCGCGGTGTCGACCTTCAGCGTCCCGACGGCGACGGCCGCGGCCGGGAGGAGAGGGGCGAGCGCCACGAACGCGGCGATCGTCGCGCCGCGCACGCGGGCGCGGGAGGAACGGGGGGTGGGCCGGTGGCCTCTCATCTGGTGCTCCGCTCGGGGTCGTTCGCGAACGCGGGGGCCATGCGGGGGCTACGGGTTGGTGCCGACGATCGTCGGGACGACAGTGGTGTCCGCCTTCTTGACCAGGTGGTCGGCCTTGACGACCAGACTGGCGCCGACCGGCGCGGCGCCCCCGCAGTTGGTCTGGGAGACGACGGTCAGGTCACCGGTCGCCGAGGCGACGGCCAGCTTGCCCGTCGCGTTGGCGTAGGTGACGGGCAGGTTTCCCCGGACGCGGAAGACGCAGGCACCGACGGTTCCCTTGAGATCGACGTTGCCGAAGTGGCCCTGGGTGACACCGGTGGAGACGGTGTGGTCCTGAGCGACGACGCTCCAAGGGGTGGCCGAGGTGAAGGTCACGTTGCCGAGGACGCTGGTGCAGGGCGCGCCGGTGGCGCCGAAGGCGATGGCGCCGATCGTGCCGATGGTCGCCGGGTTGCCGGTGGCGCTCTGCAAGCTGCCCGAGAAGGACGAGCGAGAGCACACGATGCCGATGCCGTTGTCCTTGACGATCTCGATCAGGAGGACGACGTTCGTGGTGTTCTGCGCGGCGATGCCGACGGGAGACGGGGTGACGGTCCAGACCGTCGACGGCGCCGCCGGGGCCGGGGCCGCCGTGAGGGCGACCGCGGCCGCGGCCGCGCCGGCGACGGCGGCGAGCTTTCCGGGCGGTTTCTTCATGGCTCGGGGTCTCCTCGGGAGGGCCGGCGACGGAGGGCGCGGACAGGCCCGCGTCCGCCCGGCCGGGGTCACCGGACGGACGGACGCGGGGTACCGGTCCCTTACGGGTTGGTGCCGACGATCGTCGGGATGGCGGTGCCCACCTTGAAGAGGTAGGTGCCCTTGAAGGTCGGCTTGGCGCCGACCGGGACGGCCGAACCGCAGTTGGTCGCCGAGACGACGGTGAGCTCGCCCGCGAGGCTGTTGACGGCGAGCGCGCCCGTGGAGTTGGTGTACGAGGCGGACGCCTTGCCCGTGACGCGGAAGTTGCAGGCGCCGACGGTCACCTTGGCGTCGACGTTGCCGACGTAGCCCTTGGTGACGCCGGCGGTGTAGTCCTGCGCCACGATCGTCCACGGGGTGGTCGGGACGGTGGTCACGTTCCCCAGCACGCTGGTGCAGGGCGCGCCGGTGGCGCCGAACGCGATGGAGTTGATCGTGCCGACGGTCGCCGGGTTGCCGGTGGTGCTCGCGCCCGTCCCCGCCCCGTTCGACTTCGTACACGTCATGGCGATGCCGTTGACGCTGAGGACGATGTTCCCGCTGTTGACCGCGGTGATGTTGGCCGGGTTCGGGCTGACGGTCCAGACCGTCGAGGGCGCGGCGGTGACGGGGCTCGCGGCGAGGGCGAACGCGGCGGAGGCGGCTCCCGCGACGACGGCCAGGTTTCTGATCGGCTTCTTCATGGCTCTGGGGTTCTCCTTGGGGATCGACCGGCAGAGGGTGCTTCCGTGGGGGTGCCGCGACGGGCGCGGAAACGGCCGGCGATCCGGCCGTCCTCCCGTCGCGAAACCAGACGTTACTTGCGGGAAACTTAGCCGAACAATGGCGTGAACCATGATTCTTTGAAGAGGGCTCATTGCCTGTCAAGGGGGTGAGCGATGGCGGGAATCCGCTTGGTTCCGGAGTGCGCAATGTCGACAATTATGATCGATCGTACGAGGTCGGCCGAGGGTTCCGCCGGCCAACTCCCCCCGCTTCTCGGGCGCGTGACAAAATTCCGTACGGAATTGTCTCCCGCCTGACAATCGGCAGGCCGCTCGGTCCTGTTCCGTGAAAACTCCGGATCCGGTATTGCCCCGCGAGGTTACTCAGCCGTAGCGTTCCCCGGAGTCGACGCTCAGTCGCAGGTCGGCGCGGGACTCTGTCGTCACGGAGACAAACTCGGACCCCGACTTTGTCTCCGTGGTGACAAACGCGGGAGCGGATCAATGAATTTGCGCCACAGCTATTGTCCGGGTGATCCAGAACGGCCTACCGTGCGCCCGCGGCGCACGCGTCACGCACGCCTGCTGGAGGTGGGATGGGAATCGAAGTAGCCGTCGAGGGGCTGACCATGTCCTTCGGCAAGCAGAACATCTGGCAGGACGTGACGCTGACGCTGCCGGCCGGAGAGGTGAGCGTCATGCTCGGGCCTTCCGGAACCGGGAAGACGGTCTTCCTGAAATCCCTCATCGGACTGCTGAAACCCCAGCGGGGCCGGGTCCTCATCAACGGCGTCGACATGGTCGGCGGCCGCGAACGGGACATCTACGAGACCCGGAAGCTCTTCGGCCTCATGTTCCAGGACGGCGCCCTCTTCGGCTCCATGACCCTCTTCGACAACATCGCCTTCCCGCTGCGCGAGCACACCCGCAAGCGGGAGTCCGAGATCCGCCGCATCGTCATGGAACGCATCGACCTCGTCGGCCTGCTCGGCGCCGAGGGGAAGCTGCCCGGCGAGATCAGCGGCGGCATGCGCAAGCGCGCCGGCCTGGCCCGCGCGCTCGTGCTCGACCCGCAGATCGTCCTGTGCGACGAACCGGACTCCGGGCTCGACCCCGTCCGCACCGCGTACCTCTCCCAGCTCCTGATCGACCTCAACGCGCGCATCGACGCGACGATGCTGATCGTCACCCACAACCTCGACATCGCCGCCACCGTCCCCGACAACATGGGGATGTTCTTCCGCCGCGAGCTCGTCACCTTCGGCCCGCGCGAGGTGCTCCTCACCAGCGACGAACCGGTCGTCACCCAGTTCCTCGCCGGCCGCCGCGAAGGCCCCATCGGCATGTCCGAGGAGAAGGACGCCGCCACCCTCGCCGCCGAGGCCGGCAACGCCCCGGCCGGCCCGCCGGCCGCGCCCCGCGTCCTCGTCCCCCAGCTGGAGCCCTCGCCCGGCCTGCCCCCGCGCGCGGCCGTCGCCCGGCGGCAGAAGCGCGTCCTCGGCATGCTGGACGCGCTGCCGGCCGCCGCCCGCGCCGCCATCGAGGCCACCTACGCGCGGCACGCCGCCACGCCGACCGTCTCCCTGCCGACCCCCGGCGGCGGCTCGTGATCGGCGGCGCGCTGCGGCAGACCGGCCGCCTCTTCGCGCTCGCCGCCGAGGTGAGCCGGGCCGTCTTCCGAAGGCCCTTCCAGTTCCGGGAGTTCGTCGAACAGTTCTGGTTCGTCGCGAGCGTCACCATCCTGCCCGCCGCCCTCGTCTCCATCCCGTTCGGCGCCGTGATCGCCCTCCAGGTCGGCTCGCTCACCCAGCAGCTCGGCGCCCAGTCGTTCACCGGCGGCGCCAGCGTCCTCGCCGTCATCCAGCAGGCCAGCCCGCTCATCGTCGCCCTCCTCATCGCCGGCGCCGCCGGCTCCGCGATCTGCGCCGACCTCGGCTCCCGCAAGATCCGCGAGGAGCTCGACGCGATGGAGGTCATGGGCGTCTCGCCGGTGCAGCGCCTGGTCGTCCCGCGCGTCCTCGCCACCATGGCCGTCGCCGTCCTCCTCAACGGCATGGTCTCCGTCGTCGGCACCCTCGGCGGCTACTTCTTCAACATCGTCCTCCAGGGCGGCACCCCCGGCGCGTACCTCTCCAGCTTCTCCGCCCTCGCCCAGCTGCCCGACCTCTACATCAGCGAACTCAAGGCCCTGGTCTTCGGGTTCATCGCGGGCATCGTCGCCGCCTACCGCGGCCTCAACCCGCGCGGCGGCCCCAAGGGCGTCGGCGACGCCGTCAACCAGGCCGTCGTCATCACCTTCATGCTGCTGTTCTTCGTGAACATGGTGCTGACGGGCATCTACCTCCAGATCGTCCCGCCGAAGGGAGGCTGAGGCGATGGCCTCCCCGCTCGCCTGGCTCGACCGCTCCGGCGACCAGCTCCTCTTCTACGTCCGGGCCCTGCTGTGGGTCCCCAGGACCCTGCGCCGCTACCTCAAGGAGGTGCAGCGGCTGCTCGCCGAGGTCGCCTTCGGCTCCGGCGGCCTCGGCGTCGTCGGCGGCACCGTCGGCGTCATGATCGCGATGACGCTCTTCACCGGGACCGTCGTCGGCCTCCAGGGCCACGCGGCCCTCGAACAGATCGGCACCGCCGCCTTCACCGGCTTCGTCTCCGCCTACTTCAACACCCGCGAGATCGCCCCGCTCGTCGCCGGCCTCGCCCTCTCCGCGACCGTCGGCGCCGGCTTCACCGCCCAGCTCGGCGCCATGCGCATCAACGAGGAGGTCGACGCCCTCGAAGGCATGGGCATCCGCTCCATGCCCTACCTCGTCACCACCCGCATCATCGCCGGCGTCGTCGCCATCGTCCCGCTCTACGCGGTCGGCCTGCTCTCCTCCTACCTGGCCTCCCGGTACGTCACCGTCCTCTTCAACGGCCAGTCCCAGGGCACGTACGACCACTACTTCAACCTGTTCCTGTCCCCGACCGACGTCCTGCTGTCCATGCTCAAAGTGCTGATCTTCAGCGTGATGGTGATCGTCGCCCACTGCTACTACGGCTTCCGCGCCTCCGGCGGCCCCGCCGGCGTCGGCATCGCCGTCGGCCGCTCCGTGCGCAACGCCATCGTCCTGATCAGCGTCACCGACTTCTTCCTGTCGCTGGCCCTCTGGGGCGCGACCACGACCGTGAAGGTGGCGGGGTGAGATGAACGCTCCACGAGGCCAGACCCTGCGCCGCCGGTCCGCCGGCGTCGTCTTCCTGCTCGTCCCCGCCCTGCTCGCCTGGCTGGCGGTCGCCGTCTACGACAAGAAGTTCACCGACTCCGACCCGATCACCGTCGAGACCGGCAGCGTCGGCAACGAGATGCACCTCGGCGCCGAGGTGAAGCTCCGCGGCGTCGTCGTCGGCGAGGTCCGCGCCATCGACGCCACCGACACCGGCGCCCGGCTCACCCTCGCCATGCGGCCCGGCAGCCTGGACCACGTCCCGTCCGACGTCCGCGCGCAGATGCTGCCCACGACGCTCTTCGGCGAACGCTTCGTGGCCCTCGTCCCGCCCGCGAACCCCTCGCCCCGGCCGCTCGGCCCCGGCGCCGTCATCCCCGAGGACCGCTCCGGCAACGCCGTCGAACTCCAGCAGGTCCTCGACAACGTCCTGCCCCTGCTCACCGCCGTCCAGCCGCAGAAGCTCTCCGCCACCCTGTCGGCCGTCTCCCAGGCCCTCGAAGGACGCGGCGAGAAGCTCGGCGACACCCTCGCCCGGCTCGACGCCCACCTGCGGAAGTTCAACCCCCACCTGCCCGCCCTCACCCGGGACCTGAAAGAACTCGTGAAGGTCAGCCACCTCTACGCGGACGCCGCCCCGGACGTCATCACGGCGCTCACCGACTTCACCACCACCAGCGGCACCCTCGCCGAGAAGGAGGCGGCGCTGTCGGACACCCTCGGCGCCACCACCCGCACGGCCCAGGACCTCACCGCCTTCCTGCGGAAGAACAAGGACAGCGTCATCCGGCTCAGCGCCGCCGGCCGGCCCACCCTGGAACTGCTCGCCGAGTACTCCCCGTCCTTCCCCTGCACCCTGCGCACCCTCGCCCGGTTCGTCCCCGCCATGGACAAGGCGCTCGGCAAGGGCACCGACCGGCCGGGACTGCACGTCGACGTCACCACCGCGCCCTCGCGCGGCGCGTACCTCCCCGGCCGCGACACCCCCGCGTACGGCTCCGGCGGCGGCCCCCGCTGCCACCCCGTGCCCTACCCCGGCGTCGCGGGCGCCCCCGCCCTCCGCGCCTCCGCCGCCACCGGCCAGGACCTCGGCCCCGCCAACTCCCCGCAGGAGAACGACCTCGTCACCGAACTCCTCGCCCCCGCGGCCCGGAAGGACCCCCGTGAACTGCCGGACTGGAGCAGCCTGCTGGCCGGCCCCGCCTTCCGCGGAGCGGAGGTGACCCTCCGATGACGAAGAACCCGCACGGCGCGCACACCCGCCGCCGCGGCCTGACCGGCACGGTCGCCAAGTCCCTCGCGTTCGTCCTGGTCACGGCCGTGACCACCACGGTGCTCGGCTTCAGCATCGCCGACACCGGCGTCGGCTCCGACACCCGCTCCTACAAGGCGCTCTTCACCGACGTCACCGGGCTCGTCGCCGGCGACTCGGTGCGCGTCGCCGGCGTGAAGGTCGGCGAGGTGACCGACGTCCGCGTCGTCGACCGGCGCACCGCCCAGGTCACCTTCTCGGTCCGCGAGGACCGCCCCGTGCCCCGCTCCGCCACCGCCGCCGTGAAGTACCTCAACATGGTCGGCCAGCGGTACGTCTCCCTCGGCCGGGGCAGCGGGGAGCTGACGGGCGACCTGGAGGACGGCGAGACCATCCCGCTCGACCGCACCACCCCGGCCCTCGACCTGACCCTGCTCTTCAACGGCTTCAAGCCGCTCTTCGAGGGCCTGTCGCCCGCCGACGTCAACGACCTCGCCGGCTCCCTCGTCCAGGTCCTCCAGGGCGAGAGCGGAACCGTCGACAGCCTCCTGCGCCACATCGGCTCCCTCACGAAGACCGTCGCCGCCAAGGACAAGGTCGTCGGGGAGGTCGTCACCCACCTCAACACCGTCCTGACCACCCTCAACGACCGCGAGGCCGGCTTCGAGGACCTGGTCGTCACCCTCCAGAAACTCGTCACCGGCTTCGACAACGACCGCAAACCCCTCGGCGAGGCGGTCCGGGCCATGGGCGACCTCACCACCACGACCGCCGGACTCCTCCAGGACGGCCGCGCCCCCCTCAAGAAGGACATCCGCGAACTCGGCCGGCTCTCGGGCACCCTGGGCGACCACACCCCCGCCCTGGAGCGGTTCCTCGCCAACACCCCCGGCAAGCTGACGGCCCTGGCCCGCCTCTCCTCGTACGGATCGTGGTTCAACCTCTACCTCTGCGAGGCCCGGGTGAGCGGCGTGAAGACGTCCGACGGCTCCAAGCCGCCCACCGGCATCGCCGTCACCGAACCGAGGTGCCGCGGATGAGCCCCCTCAGCCGGATCAAGCCGGTCAAGGAACGCAACCCGATCGCCGTCGCCGTCGTCGGACTGGTCCTCCTCGCGCTGCTGGCCGCCGGCGCCTACCACGCCGAACGGCTCCCGTTCGCCGGCGGCGGCGCCTCCTACAGCGCCGACTTCTCCGAGGCCGCCGGACTCGACACCGGCGACGAGGTCCGCATCGCCGGCGTCAAGGTCGGCGAGGTCACCGGCGTCTCCCTCGACGGCCCCAAGGTCAAGGTGACCTTCGAGGTCGGCGACGCCTGGGTCGGCGACCGGTCGACCGCCGCCATCGCCATCAAGACCCTCCTCGGCGAGAAGTACCTCGCCCTCGACCCGCTGGGCTCCGCCCGCCAGGACCCCGGCACCCGCATCCCGCTGTCCCGGACCACCTCCCCGTACGACGTGACACAGGCCTTCCAGGACCTCAGCGGCACCATCGACGACATCGACACCACGGCGCTCGCGGAGAGCTTCCGGACGATCTCCGACACCTTCAAGAACTCGCCGCCGCACGTCCGCAACGCCGCCGACGGCCTCTCCGCCCTGTCGGAGTCCGTCGCCAAACGCGACACCGAACTCGCCCGCCTCCTCAAGAACGGCGAGCGGTTCACCAAGACCCTGAAGGACAAGAAGTCCAGCTTCGAACTCCTCCTGGAGGACGGCGGCTCCCTCCTCGGCGAGCTGCGCAAGCGCCGCGACGCCATCCGCGCCCTGCTCAAGGGCAGCCGGGCGCTGAGCACCGAACTCAGCGGCCTCGTCGGCGACAACGCGCGGCAGCTCGGGCCCACCCTGAAGGCCCTCGGCCGGGTCACCGGCGTCCTGGAGAAGAACAGCGGCCAGCTGGAGAAGACCCTCGCGCTCGTCGGCCCGTACTACCGGCTCCTCGGCAACACCCTCGGCAGCGGCCGCTGGTTCGACAGCTACCTCTGCGGCGTGGTGCCGCGCGCCTACCTGCCCGAGTCCTCGCAGCCCAAGACCGGATGCCAGCCGCCGAAACAGCCGCCGAAACCGGCGGCCACGGCCCAGGGGAGCGGTGCGTGATGACCAGGACCAGAAGACCCCTCGTCGCCGGCCTCGCCCTCGCGGTGCTCGCCTCCGGCGGCCTCGTCGCCACCCGCTTCCTCGACTCCGACGGCATCCGCGTCACCGCCTGGTTCGACCGTGCGGTCGGCGTCTACGCCGGATCCGACCTGCGCGTCCTCGGCGTCCGGGTCGGCGAGGTCGAGTCCGTGGAACCCCGGGGCACCCGGGTCCGCGTCGGACTCCGCCTCGACGAGGGCGTCCGCGTCCCCGCCGACGCGCGGGCCGTCATCGTCGCCCCGAGCGTCGTCGCCGACCGGTACGTCCAGCTCACCCCCGCCTACGACACCGGCCCCGCCCTCGACGACGGCGCCGAACTGCCCGCCGCCCGCAACCGCACCCCCGTCGAGATCGACCAGCTCTACGCCTCGATCACCGACCTGAGCGAGGCGCTCGGCCCGGACGGCGCCAACGCCGACGGCGCCCTCTCCGAACTCCTCGACACCGGCGCCCGCAACCTCAAGGGCAACGGCGCGGCCATCGGCACCTCCATCGACCGCTTCGGCAAGGCCGCCAAGACCCTCGACGGCAGCAGCGAGGAGCTGTTCACCACCCTCGGACAGCTCCAGACCTTCACCACCATGCTCAAGGACAAGGACGCCGACGTCCGCACCGCGCAGGAACGCCTCGGCGAGGTCGTCGGCTTCTTCGCCGAGAACAAGGACGACCTCGCCGGCGCCCTCAAGGAACTCGGCACGGCCCTCGCCCAGGTCAAGACCTTCATCAAGGACCACCGCGGCGAGCTGAAGAAGAACGTGGACCGGCTCGTGCCCCTCACCCAGACCCTCGTCGACCAGCGGGCCTCCCTCGCCGAGGCCCTCGACGTCGCCCCGCTCGCCGCGGGCAACCTCGTCAACGCCTACGACGAGGACACCCGCACCTTCCACGGCCGCGCCAACCTCAACGAGATCAGCATGGGCGGACCGCTGCTCCCGCTGCCCGTCACCGGACCCTCCGCGAGCACCGGGCCCTCCGCGAGCGCCACTCCCTCCGCGGCCACCGGAGAGGGGGAGCGATGAGACGTCCCCGTCTGCCCTCGGCGCGGGCCGCCGGCGCCGGCGCCGCCGGCGCGGTCGCCCTCGGCCTCGGCCTGGCCGTCGTCCTCGGCGCGGTCCCGCCGGTCCGCTTCGACGGCATCGAGGACCTGCCGCTCCCCGGCGGCGCCGACCTCGGCTCCCACCCCTACACGGTCACCGCCGAGATCGCCGACGTCCTCAGCCTCGTCCCCCAGTCGGCCGTCAAGGTCAACGACGTCGCCGTCGGCCGCGTCACCGCCATCGACCTGGAACCCGGCACCTGGACCGCCCGCGTCACCCTGAGGATCAACGGCGACGTCCGGCTCCCCGCCGGCACCGGCGCCCGGGTCGAACAGTCCAGCCTCCTCGGCGAGAAGTACGTCCAGCTCGTCGCCCCGCCGCCGGACGCTCCCCGGGGCGGCGTCCGGCAGGCCGCCGCCCGCCAGGACACCGGCGCCCGGCTCACCGACGGCAGCGTCATCCCGCTGGCGCGCACCAGCCGCAACACGGAGGTCGAGGAGGTGTTCGGCGCCCTCTCCCTGCTCCTCAACGGCGGCGGCGTCAACCAGCTCAAGACCATCACCCGCGAACTGAACGCGGCCCTCGACGGACGCGAGCCCGAGGTCCGCTCCGTGCTCCGCCGGGTGAACACCCTGGTGACGAACCTGGACGCGCACCGCGGCGACATCACCCGCGCCCTCGACGGCCTCAACCGGCTCTCCAGCACCCTCGCCGGCCGCAAGAAGGACGTGGGCACGATCCTCACCGACCTCTCGCCCGGCCTGAAGACGCTGGAGAACCAGCGGGGTTCCCTGCTGACCATGCTGCGGGCCCTGGACACCCTGTCCGGCGTCGCCGTCTCCACCGTCGAAGCGAGCAAGAAGGACATGATCGCCGACCTCAAGGCCCTCGCGCCGACCCTGACGGCCCTCGCCGACGCCGGCGCCGACCTGCCCGAATCGCTCCAGGTCCTGCTCACGTACCCCTTCACCGACGAGGTGATGAAGGGCATCAAGGGCGACTACCTCAACACCTACCTGCACCTCGCGGCGGCGCCCGGCACCGTGGTGACCCCGCCGATCGTCCCCCAGGCCGACCCCGCCCCGACGCCCACGCCCGCCCCGACGGACCCGAACGCGCCCGCCGCCCGGCACCGGGGCGCGGACGGCACCGCCGGGGGCACGGCGTCGCCCCTTCCCCTGCCCCCGGTCCGGACGGCCCCCCCGTCCGGACCGGGCACCCCCCTCGGCCCCGGCACCACCACCGGGCCGGCCACCCCGCCGAAGGACGGAGGCGAGCACCGGTGATCACCCGCGCCGTCTGGCTGAAGAACATCGCGTTCCTCGTCATCGCCGTCCTCGTCCTCGGCTTCGTCGGCGTCCGCTACGCCGACCTCGGCCGCTACGCCGGCATCGCCGACCACTACACCGTCCGGGTCCACCTCGCCCGCACCGGCGGCCTGTTCCCCCACTCCGACGTCACCTACCGGGGCGTCTCCGTGGGCCGCGTCGGCGCCATCGACCTCACCGCCGAGGGGGTCGTCGCCGAGCTGCGCATCAAGAAGTCGGCGCCGTCGATCCCCGCCGACGCGCGGGCCGTCGTCGCCGGACTCTCCGCCGTCGGCGAGCAGTACATCGACCTGCGCCCCGAGAGCGACGGCGGCCCCTACCTCGCCGACGGCTCCCGCGTCGAGCAGTCCGACACCCAGGTGCCGGCCCCGGTCACCGACGTCCTCAGCAGCATGGACGACCTGACCCGCTCCGTGCCCCTGGAGTCCCTGCGCACGGTCGTCGACGAACTCGGCAAGGCCTTCGAGGGCCACGGCGACGACCTCCAGGTCCTCCTGGACAACGGCAGCGCGTTCGTCCGGGCCGCCGACGAGGCCCTGCCGTCCACCACCCGGCTCATCCACGACGGGGAGGTCGTCCTGCGCACCCAGGCCGACGAGAGCCGCGCCATCCGGGACTTCGCCACCGGCGCGCGCGAACTCGCCGCCACCCTCAAGTCCTCCGACGCCGACCTGCGCCGGCTCCTGACCGTCACGCCCGACGCGGCCGGCCAGGTCAGCGGCCTCCTGACCGACCTCGACCCCAGCCTGAGCGTCGTCCTCGCCAACCTCCTCACCACCTCGGAGCTCGCCCTCACCCGGCAGCGCGGCATCGAGGAACTGCTCGTGACGTACCCGGCGGCCGTCTCGGCCGGCGCGACCACGGTCGACGGCGGCCGCATGAACCTCAGCATGGCCGTCACCTTCTTCAAGCCGCTGCCCTGCACCACCGGTTACGGCGGCACGCGCTACCGCAACGGCCTCGACCTCGGCACCGCGCCGCCCCTCAACACCGGCGCCGCCTGCACCGCCCCCGCCCGGTCGGGCACCAACGTGCGGGGCTCCGCCCACGCCCCGAAGGGCGACGCGCCGCCGCCGCCCCGGTCCGCCTCCCTGCTCCCGGGCGACGGGAACCGCGCCACCGGCGCGGAGCCGCCGCTGCCCGGCGCGCTCTCGCTGCCGGGCCGCTCCGACGGCCCGGCGGACATGGCCGGCCTCCTCGGCCTGGACACCCGGAGCGGGCGATGAGGCGGCCCCGGCTCCTCCCCGCCGCCGCCCTCGCCGTCGCCCTCGGCTTCTGCGGCACCGGTGCCTGGAGCTACGCGCAGGCCCGCACCGACCAGGAGCTCGCCTTCGGCCGCGAACGGGACACCGCCCTCGCCGAGGGCCGCCGGCACCTCACCGTCCTGAACACGCTCGACGCCTCCAGCCGCGAGCGCGCCGAGGCCGGCATCCGGGCCTGGCGCGACGCGTCCACCGGCCCGCTCCGCACCGAACTGGCGCGCACCGAACCGAAGACGGGGGCCTCGGCCCGCGCCACGGTCACCGAGGCGGCGCTCACCGCGCTCGACCCGAGGGCCGGCACGGCGAAGCTCATCGCGACCGTACGCGTCGACGTCACCCCGCGGGGGGCCGGCGCGACGACCTCCGACCGCAAGCGCCTGGAGGCGGTCCTGACCCGTACCGGCGAGAACACCTGGCGGGTGTCGGCGCTCAGCGCGGTCCCCGTCGCCGGAGCCGAGGAGAGCGAGGACGAGTGACGCGACTGCTGCGCAGGGACGACACCCCCGACCGGGCCGACGCCCCGGCCGACGACCTGACCGACACCCCGGCCGACACCCCGGCCGACGCCTCGGCCGAGGACGGCGAACGGCCCGGCGGGGCCCGGGCCACCGGGGAGGCCGAGGAGGACGGAACCCCCGGGGCCCCCGAGACCGCCGGGGAGACCGAGGCTCCCGGAGACGACGGGGAAGGGGACGGAGAGGGGGACGGGACCGGGGGCCGTCGCCGGGCCGCGGCCGGGTGGCGGAAGGCCGTCCTGCCCGCGGCCGTCACCCTCCTCCTGCTCGGCGGGGGCGGGTTCTTCCACGGGGCCCACCAGCTCCGGTCCGTCCCCTCGGCGCGCAACCACGCGCTCACCGACACCGCGGCCACCCACCGCGTCGGCGGGGACGTCAGCGAGGGCCTCGCCCGGATCTTCTCGTACACGCCCACCAGTTCCGACGCCACCGAGCGCTCCGCCGGGACCGTCCTGGCCGGGCGCGCGGCCCGGCAGTACGCCGACCTGTTCGCCCAGGTCCGCGCGGGCCTGGCCGAGCAGCGGCTCTCCCTCTCCACCCAGGCCGTCCGCACCGGCGTGATCGAGCTCGACGGGGACCGCGCGCGGCTCCTCGTCTTCCTCGACCAGGTCTCGCGGCGCGACAGGGGCCCGGCCACCTCCGCCGCCGCCCAGCTCACCGTCACCGCGCGGTTCCAGGACGACCGGTGGCGGATCGTCGACATCAAGGCCCGCTGAGGATGAGCGGGAGACGGGAGCACTCCATGACACGCGCGGTCCGCACCCCGGCCGGGTTCCGGCCGGTCCTGGCCGTGGCCCTCGTGCTCACCCTCGTCGCGGGCGGCTTCGCGGCCTGGGCGGGCCGGGACTGGTACGCCGCCGCCCACGACGACTCCGCCGCGTACGCCGCGGAACGCGACCGGGCGCTCGCGGCGGGGGAGCAGGCCGTGCAGAACCTCAACACGCTCGACCACCGCCGGGTGGACCAGGGGCTCGACCTCTGGGAGTCCTCCACCACCGGCGACCTCCACCGGCAACTCGTCGACGGACGCGAGGAGTTCGCCGGCCAGGTGGAGGCGGCGAAGACGGTGACGAAGGCCCGGGTGCTCTCCGGCGCCGTCACGGAGCTCGACGACCGCGCGGGGCGGGCCCGGCTGCTCGTCGCCCTGCGGGTCACCGTCACCACGCCCGACGCCAAGAGCACCGAGAAGGACAGCCGCATGCTGGCCGAACTCACCCGCACCGACGGCCGGTGGAAGCTCAGCGGCCTGGGACAGGCCCCCGTGGGCGGCACGGCGACCGGCTGACCCGGCCCGACCGGTCGACCGGCCGCACCGCGAGAGCCGCCCGCACCCGAAAGGACACCGCACGATGCCGACGCCCCGCCACCACCTCAACCGCCAGCGCCGCCGCCGGGCCCGCGCCGACCAGCCGGCCCACGCCGCCGTCACCACCGCCGCCACGTCCTCCGCCGCGTCCGGGGAGCCGGGTTCCCGCGCCCCCGTGGGCGTCCTGGCCGGACCGGAGCCCCGGGCCGCCCGGCGGCGGCCGGCGGCGGAGCCCGTACGGGAGGAGGCCGGGGCGCCGGAGCCGGACACCGCCGACGGAGCGGCCGGACCGGCGGGGCGGCGCCGGCCCCTCGTCCCGCTCCTGGTCCTGTGCGTCCTGACGCTCCTGCTCGGCGGCTTCGCGGGGTGGGCGCACAGCAGGGCCGGGGAGCTCCGCGACGAACCCGCCCGCGCGAACACCGCCCTCACCGACCCCGCCCGCACCAGCGAGATCAAGGGCCGGACGGCCGAGGCCGTCGCCGCGCTCTTCTCGTACGACCACACCGACCCGGGCGCCTTCGAGCGGGCCGGCCGGACCTTCCTCACCGGGAAGGCCACCGAGCAGCACCGGACGCTGTTCGCGGGGGTGCTCGCCCAGGCGGCCGCGCGGAAGACGGTGATCACCACGACGGTCACCGACAGCGCGGTCGAGCGGATCGACGGCGACCGCGCCCGGGTCCTGGTCTACGCCGACCAGAGCAGCGTGAGCACGGCCGGGACCGCGAAGCCGAAGGCGGGCGGGAAGCGGCCGGAGGCCCAGGACCAGGGCGTCTACGCGGGCGCCATGTTCGCGGTGGACGTCGTCCACCGCGACGGGAACTGGCTCGTCGAGGGCATCGACACCTTCGGCCGCTGAGCCTCAGCCCTCGCGGGTGGCGATCAGCACGGTCGCGTACCGCTCCTCGCAGGTGACGAACCGCGGCGAGAGGCCGTGGGCGGCGACGGCGCCGGCCGCCGCCGCGGTCTGCCGCTCGCTCGTCTCGACGAGCAGGTGCCCGCCCGGCGCCAGCCACCCGGGCGCCCCGGCGGCCACCCGGCGCAGCACGTCGAGGCCGTCCGGGCCGCCGTCCAGCGCGACCAGCGGCTCGTGCTCGCGGGCCTCGGGCGGCAGCAGGCCGACCTCCCCGGTCGGTACGTACGGCACGTTGGCGACCAGCACCTCGACCCGCCCGCGCAGCGCGTCCGGCAGCGGCGCGAAGAGGTCGCCCTCGTGGACGCTGCCGCCGCGCGGTTCGACGTTCCGGCGCGCGCAGGCCACCGCGGCGGGCTCGATGTCCGCGGCGTGCACCCGGGCGCCCGGCACGGCCGACAGCAGGACCGCGCCCGCCGCGCCGGAGCCGCAGCACAGGTCGACGCAGAGGGCGCCGGGCGCGGCCAGCGCGACGGCCCGCTCGACGAGGAACTCGGTGCGCCGCCGGGGGACGAAGACCCCCGGGTCCACGGCGATCCGCAGCCCGGCGAAGTCCGCCCAGCCGACGACGTGTTCCAGCGGGAGCCCGGAGGCGCGCCGCTCGACGAGGACGTCGAGTCCGGCGGCGTCACGGGCCGCGGCGAAGAGGAGCTCCGCCTCGTCCTCGGCGAACACGCAGCCGGCGGCGCGGAGTCGGGAGACGGTGGTGGAGCGGAGGGAGTCAGAGGGGTCGAGCGACATGGAAGACCTTTCGGGAAGCCGTCGAGGAGGCTCCCGCGGTCGCTACGACCGGGCCGCCGGAACGGCCGCCGAAGGGGAGCATCCCGCCTGCGTCGTGCTGATGGGTCCCACCTCCTCCGACCGTCGCGTACCGAGGTCGATGATCGTACCCCAGGCCGGCCCCGGGACGGTCCCCCGGGGCCGGTGCGCGGGAGCGGCCCCGCTCAGCCGAGGAGCGCCTCGATCGCCGCGACGACCTCGGGGGCCTCCGGCTCGGTGCGCGGACGGAAGCGGGTCACGGTCCCGTCGGCGGAGATCAGGAACTTCTCGAAGTTCCACTGCACGTCGCCGGCCTCGCCGTCGGCGTCCGCGACCCGGGTCAGCTCCGCGTACAGCGGGTGCCGGCCGTCGCCGTTGACGTCGGTCTTCTCCAGGAGCGGGAAGGTGACGCCGTACGTCGTCGAGCAGAAGGACCGGATCTCCTCGGCCGAGCCCGGCTCCTGCCCGAGGAACTGGTTGCAGGGCACGCCGACGACGGTCAGGCCGCGCTCGCCGTACGTCTTCTGCAGCCGCTCCAGGCCCTCGTACTGCGGGGTGAGGCCGCACTTCGAGGCCACGTTCACCACCAGCACGGCCCGGTCCCGGTAGTCGGCCAGGGAGACCGGCTCACCGGTGAGGGTCTTCAGCGGAATGTCGTACAGACTCATGGGGGAGCTCCTCGTCGAGACTAGGGTGTGATGACAGCATGAGTGACGAACCGCTGGCAATCGCGGTCGACGCCGCCCCCGGCGGGGCCGGGCGCCTCGTCCGCTGCCGTCTCTGCGGCCGCCCCCTCACCGGCGCGGGCTCCCGCCGCACCGGCCTGGGGCCCACCTGCGACGCCAAGCTCCATCCGCCGGCGCCCGACATCCGGACCCGCCGCCACGAGGTGGCGCAGGACCCGCTGCCGGGGCTGGACGGCGCCGCCGGCTGAGCCGTCCGCCTACTGCCAGCCGGCCGAGTCCCCCGTCCCCGTGGTGGCCGGCGAGGCGACGACGGACCCGGCGGCGACCGCCGCCGGCGTCGGCGCCCCGGCGCCCGCCGGCGGGAGGGAGGCGCCGAGCGGTGCG
>NZ_JBEZUZ010000076.1:0-1812 GCF_040636735.1 Streptomyces sp. NPDC035033
CCACCCCCGCGCCCGCCTCCCCCGCCGAGGCGGCCGCGGCCTTCGCGGCGGCTTCCTCGGCGGCCTTCGCGGCGGCCGCGGCCGCGGCGATCCGGCGGGCCTCCTCCGCGCGCAGGAGGGCCTCCTCGGCCTTGCGCTGCTTCTCCTGGCGGAGCGCCTCGGCCTCGGCCCGGAGCCGGGCCTCCTCCTCGGCCTGCTTGCGGAGCCGTTCCTGCTCCTCCTGGCGGGCCTTCTCCTCGGCCGCGAGGCGGCGGGCCTCCTCCTCGGCGGCGAGGCGGGCCTCCTCGGCCTTGCGCCGGGCCTCCTCCGCCTGCCGCTCGGCCTCCAGCCGGCGCGCCTCTTCCTCCTCGCGCCGCTTGCGCTCCTCCTCCTCGGCGCGCAGCTTGGCGAGCTGCTCCTGGCGCTCGCGCTCCAGGCGCTCCTCCTCTGCCTTGCGGGCGGCCTCCTCCTCAGCCTTGCGCCGGGCCTCCTCCTCGGCCTTCCGGCGCGCCTCCTCGGCGGCCTTCACCTCGGCCTCGGAGAGCGGCAGCATCCGGTCGAGCCGGTGGCGGACGACGGTGGTGACGGCCTCGGGCTCCTGCCCCGCGTCGACGACGAGGTAGCGGGAGGGGTCGGCGGCGGCCAGGGCGAGGAAACCGGCCCGCACGCGCGCGTGGAACTCGGGCGGCTCCGACTCCAGCCGGTCCGGCGCCTCGGTGAACCGCTCGCGGGCGGTCTCGGGGGAGACGTCGAGGAGGACGGTCAGGTTCGGGACGAGGCCGCCGGTCGCCCAGCGGGAGATGCGGGCGATCTCGGTCGGCGAGAGGTCCCGGCCGGCGCCCTGGTAGGCGACGGACGAGTCGATGTACCGGTCGGAGATGACGACGGCGCCCCGCTCCAGGGCGGGCCGGACCAGCGAGTCGACGTGCTCGGCGCGGTCGGCGGCGTACAGCAGCGCCTCGGCGCGGTTGGACAGGCCGGCGGAGGAGACGTCGAGCAGGATCGAGCGGAGCCGCTTGCCGATGGGGGTGGCGCCGGGCTCGCGGGTGACGACGACCTCGTGGCCCTTGGCGCGGATCCAGTCGGCGAGCGCCTGGACCTGGGTGGACTTGCCGGCGCCGTCGCCGCCCTCCAGGGCGATGAAGAAGCCGGTGGCGGACGGCGCCTGCGCGGGGTCGGCGCCGCGCAGCGCGTCGCGCAGGTCGCGGCGGAGCGGCACGCCCGCGCGGTCGTCGGTCTTCGCGAGGACGAGCGCGGCGACGGGCAGCAGCAGGGCGCCGACGAGGGCGAGGGTGAAGGCGGCGCCGCCGTGGTCGAAGACGAACTTCCCGGAGTCGGAGACGAGGCGGTGGGGGCCGATCGCGGCGGCGAGCAGCGGCGCGGCGAGCGCGCCGACGGCGATGCCCACGCGCGCGGTGGCCTGGAGGTGCGCGGTGGTGCGCTCCCGGCGCGGCTCCTCGGTCTCCTGGTCGATGAGGACGTGCCCGGTGTTGGCGGCCACGCCGGCGGCGTACCCGGCGAGGGCGGCGAGGAGGAGCACGGTCGCGGTGTCGGGCACGAGGCCGACGGCGATCAGGGCGACGCCGGTGACGGTGATCGCGAGGGCGAGCATCCGGCGCCGGGAGAGCACCGGCAGCACGGAGCGCGCGGTGCGGATGCCGACGGCGGTGGCGCCGCTGAGCGCGAGCACGAGCAGCGCGTAGGTGACGGGCCCGCCGCCGAGGTCGAAGGCGTGGAGCGCGGCGAGCGAGGCGGGGGGGGCGCGGGCGCCGGCGGGGGGGGCGCGGATAGGGAGAGGGGCGGGGGGGGGCATAGGGTGGTTGAAAGGGGGTT
>NZ_JBEZUZ010000076.1:1822-40564 GCF_040636735.1 Streptomyces sp. NPDC035033
GTTTCTGGGTGTTTGTTTGTGTTCTTCCCTCTTGTGATCTCCCTATCCCGCCCCGCCGCGGGGGGCGGGGGCGGCCCCGGCCGCGCGGGCGCCGGGGGGGGCGGGGCCGGCGCGCGCCGCCCGCGCCGATGGCGCCGGCGACGGTGGCGCAGGCCAGGACGAGCAGCGGTACGGCTCCGGTGCGGCCCTTGTCGGCGCCGGGGCGGCGCAGCCCCTCCAGCGGCGAGCGGGGGCGCGGGGTCCGGCCGCCGGGCAGGGTCATCGCGGCGAGGACGCTGACGGAGGCGGCGAAGAGGCCGGCGGCGACGTACGAGCCGAGGGCGGCCTGGTGGAGCGTGAACCAGTCGATGCCGGAGCCCAGCAGGTTGCCGATCAGGGTGGCGCCGAGCAGGACGGCGGCGGCGGCCGGGACGGCGAGGAAGGCGGTGCGCTGGGTGAGGGTGCGCAGGGCGCCGAGGTGGTCGGGGAGCGGCCGGATCGCGTCGCCCTCGACGGGCGCGGCGGGCAGCAGGGCGGGCGCGGCGCCGTCGCGGCAGACCGTCCACAGGCGCTCGGCGGCACCGGTGAGGAAGACGGTGCCGAGGAGGAACCACAGGGCGCTGCCGGGGGTCCAGTCGATCCACAGGGGCGCGATGACGAGCAGCGCGATCCGCAGCCCGTCGGCGCCGATCATGGTCCACCGCCGGTCGAGGGCCGCGCCGGGCGCGGTGAGACCGGTGAGCGGGCCGAGCAGGACGGCGCCGAAGAGGACGGTGGCGAGCAGCCGGGTGCCGACGACGGCGGCCACGGCGAAGGCGAGGCCCCGCGCTCCTCCGCCCAGCGCGTCCTGGGCCGCCCCCGCCTGGAGGGCGAGGAGGACGAGGACGAGGAGGGCGAGGGCGTCGCCGACCCCGCCGAGGGCCTGGGCGCTCCACAGCCGGCGCAGCGGCTGGTGGCGGACGAGGGCCCGTACGGCGCGCTCCCGGGAGTCCGCGACGAGGGCCGCGTCGGAGACGGGGGCGGCGCCGGGGGCGGGTGCGGCTTCGGAGTCGCCCAGAAGCTCTGGCTGCTCTGCTCGCGTCATCCGTCCACCCTATCCGGACGGCCTCGCCCGCCGGGGCCTCGGCCGAACAAACGTGGGAAGGGCGGGAGCCCCGCTCCCGCCCTTCCCGTCGCCGTGCGGCGCGGACTACTCCGGCTTCGCCGCGGCGGTCTTCTTCGCCGCGGCGGTCGTCTTCTTGGCGGCCGTCGTGGTCTTCTTGGCCGCCGTCTTCTTGGCCGCGGTGGTCTTCTTGGCGGCCGTCTTCTTGGCGGCGGTCTTCTTCGCCGGGGCCTTCTTGGCGGTCTTCTTCGCCGGTCCCTTGGCGCGCTTCTCGGCGAGCAGCTCGTAGCCGCGCTCCGGCGTGATCGTCTCGACGCTGTCGCCGGTGCGCAGGGTCGCGTTGGTCTCGCCGTCCGTCACGTACGGGCCGAAGCGGCCGTCCTTGACGACCACGGGCTTCTCGCTGACGGGGTCGGTGCCGAGTTCCTTCAGCGGCGGCTTGGCGGCGGCCCGCCCGCGCTGCTTGGGCTGGGCGTAGATCGCCAGCGCCTCTTCCAGGGTGATGGTGAAGAGCTGGTCCTCGCTGGTCAGCGACCGCGAGTCGGTGCCCTTCTTGAGGTACGGGCCGTACCGGCCGTTCTGCGCGGTGATCTCGACGCCCTCGGGGTCGGTGCCGACCACGCGCGGCAGCGACATCAGCCGGAGCGCGTCCTCCAGGGTGACCGTGTCCAGGGTCATCGACTTGAAGAGGGAGGCGGTGCGCGGCTTGACCGCGTTCTTGCCGGTCTTCGGGACGTCGTCGGGCAGGACCTCGGTGACGTACGGGCCGTAGCGGCCGTCCCTGGCGATGATCTGGTGGCCGCTGACGGGGTCGGTGCCGAGCTCGAAGTCGCCGCTGGGCTTGGCGAGCAGCTCCTCGGCGTAGGCGACGGTGAGCTCGTCGGGGGCCAGGTCGGCGGGGACGTCGGCCCGCTGGTGGCCCTCCTGGTCCTTCTCGCCGCGCTCGACGTAGGGGCCGTAGCGGCCGACGCGGAGCACGATGCCGTCGCCGACGGGGAAGGAGGAGATCTCGCGGGCGTCGATGGCGCCGAGGTCGGTGACGAGCTCCTTGAGGCCGCCGAGGTGGTCGCCGTCGCCGTTCCCGGCGTCGGCGGCGGCTCCGGAGCCCTCGCCCTCGCCGAAGTAGAAGCGCTTCAGCCACGGCACGGACTGGGCCTCGCCGCGCGCGATGCGGTCGAGGTCGTCCTCCATCCGGGCGGTGAAGTCGTAGTCGACGAGCCGGCCGAAGTGCTTCTCCAGCAGGTTGACCACGGCGAAGGAGAGGAAGGACGGCACGAGGGCCGTGCCCTTCTTGAAGACGTAGCCGCGGTCGAGGATGGTGCCGATGATCGAGGCGTACGTCGACGGGCGGCCGATCTCGCGCTCCTCCAGCTCCTTGACCAGGCTGGCCTCGGTGTAGCGGGCGGGCGGCTTGGTGGCGTGGCCGTCGGCGGTGATCTCCTCGGCGGCGAGCGCGTCGCCCTCGGCGACCTGCGGCAGGCGCCGCTCGCGGTCGTCGAGCTCCGCGTTCGGGTCGTCGGCGCCCTCCACGTAGGCCTTCATGAAGCCGTGGAAGGTGATCGTCTTGCCGGAGGCCGAGAACTCGGCGTCGCGGCCGTCGGCGGCGGTGCCGCCGATCTTCACGGTGACCGAGTTGCCGGTGGCGTCCTTCATCTGGGAGGCGACGGTCCGCTTCCAGATGAGCTCGTACAGCTTGAACTGGTCGCCGGTCAGACCGGTCTCGGCCGGGGTGCGGAAACGATCACCCGAAGGCCGGATCGCCTCGTGCGCCTCCTGCGCGTTCTTGACCTTGCCCGCGTAGACGCGCGGCTTCTCCGGCAGGTAGTCGGCGCCGTACAGCTGCGTCACCTGGGCGCGGGCCGCGGCGACGGCGGTGTCGGAGAGGACCGTGGAGTCCGTACGCATGTAGGTGATGAAGCCGTTCTCGTACAGCTTCTGCGCCACCTGCATGGTCGCCTTCGCGCCGAAGCCGAGCTTGCGGCTGGCCTCCTGCTGGAGGGTGGTGGTGCGGAAGGGCGCGTACGGGGAGCGGCGGTACGGCTTCGACTCGACCGAGCGGACGGTGAAGCGGGTGTCGGCGAGGGAGGCGGCGAGCGCGCGGGCCTTCTCCTCGTCGAGGTGGAGCACGTTCGCGGTCTTCAGCTGCCCGTCGGCGCCGAAGTCACGGCCCTGCGCGACGCGCCTGCCGTCGACCGTCGCGAGCCGCGCGACCAGCGAGGACGGGTCGCTCGGGTCGCCGGCACGGCCGGTGGAGAAGGTGCCGGTGAGGTCCCAGTACTCGGCGGAGCGGAAGGCGATGCGCTCGCGCTCGCGCTCGACGACGAGCCGGGTGGCGACGGACTGCACGCGGCCGGCGGAGAGGCCGCGCATGACCTTCTTCCACAGGACCGGGGAGACCTCGTAGCCGTACAGCCGGTCGAGGATGCGGCGGGTCTCCTGGGCGTCGACCATCCGCTTGTTCAGCTCGCGCGGGTTGCGCACGGCCTGCTGGATCGCGTCCTTGGTGATCTCGTGGAAGACCATCCGGTGGACGGGGACCTTGGGCTTGAGCACTTCCTGGAGGTGCCACGCGATGGCCTCGCCCTCGCGGTCCTCATCGGTGGCGAGGAAGAGCTCGTCGGACTCGGCGAGCAGCTCCTTGAGCTTCTTGACCTGCGCCTTCTTGTCCGCGTTGACGACGTAGATGGGCTGGAAGTCGTGCTCGACGTCGACGCCGAGGCGGCGCACCTCGCCGGTGTACTTCTCCGGCACCTCGGCGGCGCCGCTGGGGAGGTCACGGATGTGCCCGACGCTCGCCTCGACGACGTAGCCCGGGCCGAGGTAGCCCTTGATCGTCTTCGCCTTGGCAGGCGACTCGACGATGACGAGTCGGCGGCCGCCGTGTGCGGTCTCGCTGGTCGGGGACAACTTCGCTCTTCTCTCCGGTCGACACTCTCCAGGGCCCGTGCGGGCCCGGGCGGGCCAGGGGCTGGCCTGTACGGCGCTGGCGGCGCCACCCCGGCGCCGGTACGACGCTGGGCGCGCACGGCAGCGCCACGGACGGTGACGCTCCCGTCGCTGCGGAGTGTGACGGTACAACCCGCCCCCGTGTCAAACGGCAAAAGCCCGCAACGGCCACTCGAACGGTAACCCGACTCCTGCCCTTCCTGCCGCCCGGACTGCCGGACCGGCGGGGCGGTTCACTGTGGGGCGGGTCTCAGAGGCGGCCGAAGCACCAGAGGCCGAGGGCGAGGAAGAGGGCCCCGGCGAGGCCCGTGAGGGCGGCGGCGGCGCGGGGGGCGACGCCGAGCGCGACGGGCTCGCCCTGCCGGACCCGGACCGTGGTCCACAGCAGCAGCGCGCCCCCGAACAGCGTGAACGCCGCTCCCGCGAAGATCGCCGGCCCGCTCTCCATGCCCGTACCCGCTTCCCGTCCCGGCGCCGTACCCGCGCGGTGTGTGTCTCCCGGAGGGAGGCTGACACCTCCTGGCGTCAGGGACGCGAATTCCGGGTGAACGACGCGGGCCGGGCCGGGCGGTTTCACGAAGATGGCCGGTAGTGCCCCGCTACTCCGGGGCCCGCTCCTCCTCGGGCAGCAGGGACGCCGGGGTGAGGAAGCCCTCCTCGACGAGGAGCCGGATCGCCTGCGGGGTGCGGTCCCGCAGCAGCACCGGGTCCTCGCCCATGAGCTGGGCGATCGCGTCGAGGATCCGGCCGGCGCTGAGGGTGCCGTCGCAGACGCCCGCGAAACCGGCGCCCACGTGGTCGACCCGGGTGGCGCGGCGCACGCCCCGGTTCTGCCGCAGGACGACGTGCTCGGGGTCCTCCGCGCCGGGCAGCCCGACCTGCTCCTGGACCACCTCGGGGGCGAGGGTGAAGCTGTCGGCGAGCAGGGCGGCGTCGTCGTGGGTGCGCAGGTAGTCCTGGCGCTCGAAGTGGGCGCGGACGTACGGGCCGAGCGGCTGCTCCACGGGGTGCGGCCATTCCTCGATCACGATCGACGGCTCGGCCTTCCCGGCGGCCACCGCCGGGTCGCGCCGCAGGGTGATCCAGCCGAAGCCGATCGCCCGGGTCCCGCTCGCCTCGAAGGAGTCCAGCCAGCGGTCGTACGCCGCCCGGTACGCCTCGGGGTCGCCGCGGTGGTCGCCGCTGTCCCGCAGCCACAGCTCGGCGTACTGGGTGACGTCCTGCACCTCGCGCTGGACGATCCAGGCGTCGCAGCCGCGCGGCACCCAGGAGCGGAGCCGCTCCTGCCACTCCTCGCCGTCCACGTGCTGCCAGTTGGCGAGGAACTGGGCGTACCCCCCGTCGTTCAGCCGCTCGCCGGCCTGCTGGACGAGGGTGCGGCACAGGTCGTCGCCGCTCATCCCGCCGTCCCGGTAGGTGAGGCCGGCGCCGGGGGAGATCACGAACGGCGGGTTGGAGACGATCAGGTCGTACGCGGCGCCGTCGACCGGCTCGTACAGCGAGCCCTCCAGGAGCTCGGCCTCGCGCGCCCCGGAGAGGGCGAGCGTCAGCCTCGTGAAGTCCAGCGCCCGCGGGTTGAGGTCGGTGGCGGTGACCCGGGTGGCGTGCCGGGAGGCGTGCAGGGCCTGGATGCCGGAGCCGGTGCCGAGGTCGAGCGCGGTGGCGACCGGGGTGCGGACGGTGATGCCGGCGAGGGTGGTGGAGGCGCCGCCGACGCCGAGGACGACCCCTTCGTCCTTCGTGCCGATGCCGCCGGCGCCGCCGACGGCGCACCCCAGGTCGGAGACGATGAACCAGTCCTCGCCGTCCGGGCCGCCGTACGGCCGGACGTCGACGGTGGCGAGGACGGCGCCGTCCTGCCGGACCACCCAGCCGTCGGCCAGGGCCTCGTCCAGCGGGAGGGCGGCGGCGGCCCTGGCGGGCTCGACCCCCCGCTGGAGCAGGAAGAGCCGGACGAGGGTCTCCAGCGGGGAGTCGCCGCGGGTGGCGCGCAGGGCGGGCACGGTCTCGCTGCGGGCGAGCGCCGCGTAGGCGGGGGCGCCGAGCAGGTCGAGCAGGCCGTCGGCGGTGAAGTCCGCGGCGAGCAGGGCCTCGCGCAGTCGGGCGGCGTGCGTGGGCGCCGGGAGGCTGGTGGTCAGGCTGGTCGTACTCACGGCCCCATTGTGACCGCCGACACCGACAACCCGGCCACCGACAGCCCGACGGCCGGCCACCGGATGCCCGGTGCCGGCCGCGGCCGTGCGGGGAGGCTACGACTCCGAGGAGGCGGAGGCCTTCGCCTTCGGCGAGGCGGTGGCGGAGGGGGTGGCCGTGGCGCCCGCCTTCGGGGAGGCCGAGCCGGACGGCGTCTTCGGCACCGACGGCGTCGGCTTCTGGCAGCCCGGCTGCTTGGCCATGGCCTGGCCCAGCTCGCCGCTCTCCAGGGTGGCCAGCGCGTTCTGGTCCATCTTCTCGATCTTGGTGAGGCCGTCGGCGACGTTCTTCAGGCCCTCGGCGAACTTCTGCTGGTTCGTCGGGTCGAGCGCGTCGACCTGCTTCTTCAGCCCGTCGTAGGCGACGGCGGTCGCGTTGAGCTCCGCGATGACGTCCTTCTGGGTCTTCTCGCCGTTCTCGACCGGCGGGACGCCCGCGGTCTCCACGGCCTTCGCCAGCGCCCGGTCGGCGTCCGCGATGTCCTTGAACGCCTTGGAGTCGGCGGCCTGGATCTCCGCCGGACGGCTGTCGGCCGCGGTCGAGATGATGATCTGGTGGGCGTCGGCCCGCTTCTGGATCTGCGGCTTCGCCTGGTCGCAGAACGACTTGGCCCAGTCGTTCACCTTGTCGCCCTCGTCCTCGCTGCAACCGGACAGCACGAGCACCAGTACCGCACCGCCGGACAGCGCTGCCGCAAGCTTCTTGTTCACCGGATCGGTCCCTTCCAAGACTCTCGGCCCCGGAACATACACGCCGCGCGGGCGACTTCCACCTTTCGTACGAGTGATTCCTCCCGTGTTGAATCCGTTTGACCCAAGCGCCACCCGGCCTCCCGGCGGTCCGCCGACGGGAGAATGAGACGGACGCCACGTCAGGAGACGGCCACCGGGCGCCGTTTCGAGGCGCGGACGGCGAGGGCCACCACGAGCAGCGCCAGGACGGCGATCCCGGCCCGCGCCCAGGGGTTCGCGTCCTCGCCGTGGCCGAAGCGCACCACCGCCGGGGCGATCAGCAGGGCCACCAGGTTCATCACCTTCAGGAGGGGGTTGATCGCCGGGCCCGCGGTGTCCTTGAAGGGGTCGCCGACGGTGTCGCCGATCACCGTCGCCTCGTGCGCCGGGCTGCCCTTGCCGCCGTGGTGGCCGTCCTCGACCAGCTTCTTCGCGTTGTCCCAGGCACCGCCGGAGTTGGCCAGGAAGACCGCCATCAGCGCGCCGGTGCCGATCGCCCCGGCGAGGTAGGCGCCGAGCGGGCCGACGCCGAGCGCGAAGCCGACGGCGATCGGGGCGGTGACGGCGAGCAGTCCGGGCGTGGCGAGTTCGCGGAGCGCGTCCTTGGTGCAGATGTCGACGACCCGCCCGTACTCCGGGGTCTCGCTGCCGTCCATGATCCCGGGGTGCTCGCGGAACTGCCGCCGCACCTCGTACACCACCGAACCGGCCGACCGGGAGACGGCGTTGACGGCCAGTCCGGAGAAGAGGAAGACGACGGAGGCGCCGATGATCAGCCCGACCAGGTTGTTGGGCTGGGAGATGTCCATGGAGAGGGTGATCTCGCCGGCCTTCGCGCCGACCTCGGCGACCGAGGTCGCGATGGCGTCCCGGTACGAGCCGAAGAGCGCGGCGGCGGCGAGGACCGCGGTGGCGATCGCGATGCCCTTGGTGATCGCCTTGGTGGTGTTGCCGACGGCGTCGAGGTCGGTGAGGACCTGCGCGCCCGCGCCCCGGACGTCCCCGGACATCTCGGCGATGCCCTGCGCGTTGTCGGCGACGGGGCCGAAGGTGTCCATGGCGACGATCACGCCGACCGTGGTGAGCAGTCCGGTCCCGGCGAGCGCGACCGCGAAGAGCGCGAGCATGACGGAGGTGCCGCCGAGGAGGAACGCCCCGTAGACGGAGAGGGCGATGAGCAGCGCCGCGTACACGGCGGACTCCAGGCCGATGGCGACGCCGGCGAGGACGACGGTGGCGGGGCCGGTGAGCGCGGAGCGGCCGATGTCCCGGACGGGCCGCCGGCCGGTCTCGGTGAAGTAGCCGGTGAGCCGCTGGATGAGCGCGGCGAGGACGATCCCGATGGCGACGGCGACCAGGGCGAGGACCCGGGGGTCGCCGTCGTGCCCGGTCAGTCCCGGCTCGGTGACGCCGGACAGTCCGGCGTAGGACGAGGGCAGGTGGACGAAGGCGGCGACGGCCACCAGGGCGAGGGAGACGACGGCGGAGACGAAGAAGCCGCGGTCGACGGCGCGCATCCCGCCGCGGTCGGAGCGGCGGGGCACGACGGCGAGGATGCCGATGACGGCGGTGAGGACCCCGATGGCGGGCACGATCAGCGGGAAGACCAGGCCGTGGTCGCCGAAGGCGGCCTTGCCGAGGATGAGGGCGGCGACCAGGGTGACGGCGTACGACTCGAAGAGGTCGGCGGCCATACCCGCGCAGTCGCCGACGTTGTCGCCCACGTTGTCGGCGATGGTGGCGGCGTTGCGCGGGTCGTCCTCCGGGATGCCCTGCTCGACCTTGCCGACCAGGTCGGCGCCGACGTCGGCGGCCTTGGTGAAGATGCCGCCGCCGACCCGCATGAACATGGCGATGAGGGCGGCGCCGAGGCCGAACCCCTCCAGGACCTTGGGCGCGTCGGCGGCGTAGACGAGGACGACGCAGGCGACGCCGAGCAACCCGAGGCCGACCGTGGACATGCCGACGACCCCGCCGGTGCGGAAGGCGATCCGCATGGCCCGCCGGGCGGGGTCGTGCCCCGGCGCGCCGTCGACCGGGCCGGCCTCCCGGGCGGCCGCCGCGACCCGGACGTTCGCCCGGACCGCGAGCCGCATCCCGACGTACCCGGTGACCGCCGAGAACAACGCCCCGACCAGGAAGAACAGCGAGCGTCCGGCCCGCTGCGACCAGGAGTCGGCGGGCAGCGCCAGGAGCAGGAGGAAGACGACGACGGCGAACAGGCCGATGGTGCGCAGCTGGCGGGCGAGGTAGGCGTTGGCGCCCTCCTGCACGGCGGCGGCGATCCGCCGCATCGCGGGGGTGCCCTCGCCGGCCTTGAGCACCTGGCGGCCGAAGAGCCGTGCGGTGACCAGTGCGGCGAGGGCGACACCGGCGACGACGGCGACGATCGTCCGGTTCCCGCTGGTGAGCACCGCCGCGGCGAGGGCGGCGGTGGCCTGGGCCAGTTCCGGTTGCGGGTCCATGGGCACGGATCATAGGCATCCGAAGCGGGACAAACCGGCTCCCGGGGGCGGCACCCCGGCGGAATCCATCGATTGCCCCGGCGAGGGCGGGAAAGCGGAGGGGGGCGGGAAGCGGAGGGAGAGCGGGAAAGCGGAGAGAAGGGGCGGGAGAAGCGAAGAGAGAGGGGGCGGGAAAAGCGAAGAGGCCCTGCCGTGCGGCAGGGCCTCTCGCCCGGTCTCTCGGGAACGCGGGTCTAGGACAGGACGTCCGCGTCCGCCTCCGCCGGCGTGGTGGGCCAGCTCATCCGAATGGTGCCGCCGTCCTCGCCGGCGGTCACCTCGACGTCGTCGACGAGTCCGCGGATCACCGCGAGACCCATCTCGTCCTCGCCGTCGGCGTCGTCGGCGGCCTCCGCCGCGGCCTCGGCGCGCGCGCCGGGGACACCGGCGACGGCCGCCGCGCCCGCACCGGGAACCTCGTCACCGACCTCGATGGAGAACGCCTTCTCCTCCTCGGTCAGCACGACCCGGATGGGCGTGACGACGCCGTTGCTGCGGTGCAGACCGACCGCGCGGGAACACGCCTCGCCGACGGCGAGCCGCACCTCGTCGAGGACCGCCTCGTCCACCCCGGCCCGGCGCGCGACCGCGGCCGCCACCAGGCGGGCGGTGCGGACGTGCTCGGGCTGGGCGCTGAAGCGGAGTTCAACGGTGGCCATGGGATCTCCCCCGGGTCAGTCGACCGCGTTGACGGCCTCGTCGACCGAGGTGTGGATCGGGAAGACCTTGGTGAGGCCCGTGATCCGGAAGATCTTGAGAATGCGCTCCTGGTTGCAGACCAGACGCAGCGAGCCCTCGTGCGCGCGGACGCGCTTCAGGCCGCCGACGAGCACACCGAGGCCGGTGGAGTCGAGGAAGTCCACGCCCTCCATGTCGACGACCAGGTGGTAACTGCCGTCGTTCACCAACTCGACCAACTGCTCGCGCAGCTTGGGCGCGGTATAAACATCAATCTCGCCACCGACCTCGACGACCGTACGGTCGCCGCCAGCTCCGGGCACAGTGCGAGTCGACAGGGACAGGTCCACGGATCCTCCAGCACCTTGCTATCGGGCGTTCGCTCCTCTGATCTCCCGGGCGGAGTCAGAGAACGAATCGCCAGCCGCGATGGCATTCAATCACTTACCAGCAGCCATGCACGACGCCTTGGAAGCATTGTCCGTCACGCCGGTGACACACTCGGTGCCGATGGCCAAGAATCAGCGCACCGCCCGACCCGCCGGGGACAGGGGCGACCGCCCCTCCCCGCACCGGCTCCTGGAACGGCTCGCCTCCGGCGAGAGCCGTGCCGCGCGCATCACTCATATGGAGCACATGCCCGCCCGGGCGGGCCGCCATGCCGTCTGGCCGGACCGCATCCGCTCCGAGGTGGTCGCGGCGGTCCAGGAGGCCGGGATCGAGCACCCCTGGGCCCACCAGGCCGAGGCCGCCGAGCACGCCCTCGACGGCGAGTCCGTGGTGATCGCCACCGGCACCGCCTCGGGCAAGTCGCTCGCCTATCTGGCCCCCGTCCTCTCCACCCTCCTCGACGGCGCGGAGGCCGCGAACGGGCGCGGGACGACCGCCCTCTACCTCGCCCCCACCAAGGCGCTCGCCGCCGACCAGCGCCGTGCCGTCCGGGAGCTCGCCGCCCCGCTCGGCAACCGGATCCGGCCCGCCGTCTACGACGGCGACACCCCGGTCGAGGAACGCGAGTGGGTCCGCCAGTACGCGAACTACGTGCTCACCAACCCCGACATGCTGCACCGGGGCATCCTCCCCGCCCACCCCAGGTGGTCCTCCTTCCTGCGCTCCCTGCGCTACGTCGTCATCGACGAGTGCCACACCTACCGGGGCGTCTTCGGCTCCCACGTCGCCCAGGTCCTGCGCCGGCTGCGCCGGATCTGCGCCCGGTACGGCTCCGAGCCGGTCTTCCTCCTCGCCTCCGCCACCTCCGCCGACCCGGCCCGCGCCGCCGGCCGGCTCACCGGCCTGCCGGTCACCGAGGTCTCCGACGACGCCTCCCCGCGCGGCGAACTGGTCTTCGCCCTGTGGGAGCCGCCCCTCACCGAACTCCACGGCGAGCGCGGCGCGCCGGTCCGCCGCACCGCCACCGCCGAGACCGCCGACCTCCTCACCGACCTCACCCGGCAGGGCGCCCGCACGGTCGCCTTCGTCCGCTCCCGGCGCGGCGCCGAGCTGATCTCGGTGATCGCCCAGGAGCGGCTCGCCGAGACCGATCGCGCCCTCGCCCGGCGGGTCGCCGCCTACCGGGGCGGCTACCTGCCCGAGGAGCGACGCGCCCTGGAGCGGGCCCTGCACTCCGGGGAACTCCTCGGCCTCGCCGCCACCACCGCCCTGGAACTGGGCGTGGACGTCTCCGGCCTCGACGCCGTCCTCATCGCCGGCTACCCCGGCACCCGGGCCTCGCTGTGGCAGCAGGCCGGCCGGGCGGGCCGCTCAGGCGAGGGCGCCCTCGCCGTCCTGGTCGCCCGTGACGACCCGCTGGACACCTTCCTCGTCCACCACCCCGAGGCGATCTTCGACCAGCCGGTCGAGTCGACCGTCCTGGACCCCGACAACCCCTACGTCCTCGCCCCCCACCTGTGCGCCGCCGCCTCCGAACTTCCCCTCACCGAGACGGATCTCGCTCTCTTCGGCCCGGCCGCTCCCGGCCTCATGCCGCAGCTGGAGGGTGCCGGGCTGCTGCGCCGCCGCCCCGGCGGCTGGTACTGGACCCGCCGCGAGCGGGCCGCCGACCTCGCCGACATCCGGGGCGGCGGCGGCAGCCCGGTCCGGATCGTGGAGGAGGGCACCGGCCGGCTCCTCGGCACGGTCGACGAGGCCGCCTCCCACACCGCCGTCCACGAGGGCGCCGTCCACCTCCACCAGGGCCGCACCTACCTGGTCAGGAAGCTGGACCTGGAGGACTCCGTCGCCCTCGTCGAGGAGGCCGTCCCGCCGTACTCGACGACCGCCCGCGACACCACCTCCATCCGCGTCCTGGAGACCGACACCGAGGTCCCGTGGGGCTCGGGCCGCCTCTGCTACGGCTCCGTCGAGGTCACCAACCAGGTCGTCTCCTTCCTGCGCCGCCGGCTGATCACGGGCGAGGTGCTGGGCGAGACCAAGCTCGACCTGCCGCCCCGCACCCTGCGCACCCGGGCCGTGTGGTGGACGGTCACCGAGGACCAGCTCGACGCCGCCCGGATCGACCCGGAGATCCTCGGCGGCGCCCTGCACGCCGCCGAGCACGCCTCCATCGGCATGCTGCCGCTCTTCGCCACCTGCGACCGCTGGGACATCGGCGGCGTCTCCGTCCCGCTCCACCCGGACACCCTGCTGCCGACCGTCTTCGTGTACGACGGGCACCCGGGCGGCGCCGGGTTCGCCGAGCGCGCCTTCCACACCGCCCGGGCCTGGCTCGCCGCCACCCGCGAGGCGATCGCCTCCTGCGAGTGCGAGACCGGCTGCCCCTCCTGCATCCAGTCCCCCAAGTGCGGCAACGGCAACGACCCCCTCCACAAGCGGGGCGCCGTCCGCCTCCTCACGGAACTCCTCCGGGAGGCCCCGCGAGAGGCGGGGACGGAGGCCCCCCGGGAGCCGGAAGGTCCCCAGGGCCCCCGGGAGGAGGGCCCCCGGGAGCCGGAAGGCCCTCAGGCCCTCCGGGAGGCGCGGGCGCCGCGGGAGACGCGGGCGGAGGGTCCGGCGGAGGCGGAGCGGGGAACCGGGGCGGAGAAGCCGACGGCCCCGGGCCCGCCCGCGCCCTGACCTCCGGGGCGAACGCCCCGCGGACCACCCGGGCCGTCACCTCGGCCTCCGCGCCCGTCAACCGGCACCGCACCAGCCGGGCGCCCTGCGCCGAGGCCACCCGGCCGGCCGCCGCGCACGCCTCCGCCTCGCCCCACAGGACCCGGTCGGCGGCGGCGAGGGCCGCGAGGTCGGCGGCGCCGCCCGCCCGGTGCCGGACCGCCACCGCCTGGCCGAGCGCGAGCACCGCGCCGAAGACCACGCACAGGGCGCAGGCGGCGAAGGCCGTCCACACGCTCGCGGCGCCCCGGTCGGCGCCCGCGCGCCTCACCCCGGACCACCTCCCCCGACCGTGTCCTCGGCGAGCGCCGCCGCCCCGGCCCGCAGGGTCACCCCCAGGCCGCCGGGGCCCGGCGCGGCGGCCTCCACCGTCACCCGCCACATCTCCCCCTCACGCGCCACCGCCACCCGGGCCCCCTCGGGCGCAGCGGCCCGGGCGGCGGCCATCACGGCCCCGGAGGGCTCCGACCGGGCCGCCGCCCGCGCGCCCGCCCTGGCGGCGTCCACGCACCGGATCTGCGCGGCGGACGCCGCCAGCGCCCACAGCAGCGCCATCGCGAAGAGCGCGAGCACCGGCAGCACGACCGCCGCCTCCACCGTCACGGAGCCCCGGTCAGAACGGCGCATCGAGCGCCTTCGTGACCAGCGACTCCAGGGCTCCCGAGACCGCCCCGCCCGTCATGACCTTGTAGAGCAGGGCGGCGACGCCGGCCGCCGTGAGCATGCCCAGCGCGTACTCGACGGTGCTCATCCCGCCGTCGGTCCGCAGCGCGGCCCGCCGGACCGCCCAGAACGCCCTCAGCGCCTTCCGCGCCCGCGCGCACGCCTTCTTCTTCCTCACCGTCATCGCCGTCATCTCTGTCATCTCCGTCATCTCCGTCTTCCCTTCTGTCCGTTGCTCTGTCTGTCGCTCTGTGCGTCGCTCGTACGTGTTCCGGTCCCGCTCCCGGATCCCGGTCCTCAGCGGCCGAGCAGGCCCGACGCCAGGCCGATCACCACCGGGGCCACCCCGACCGCGAGGAACGCGGGCAGGAAGCACAGCCCCACGGGGGCGCTGATCAGGACCTGGGCCCGGCGGGCCCGGGCGGCGGCGGTCCGGGCGCTCGCCGCCCGCAGTCCGGCCGCGTGCCGGGCCACCGCGTCCGCGGCGGGCGCCCCGGAGGAGCCGGCCCGCTCCATGCAGCGGGCGAGCCCCTCGGCGCCGGGTAGCGCGCCGAACCTCCCCCACACCTCGGCCGGTTCGCCGCCGAGCCGCAGTTCGGCGGCGGTACGAAGCAGTCGCTCGCCGAGCGGCCCGCCCATCGACCGCCCCACGGCCTCCGCCGCCTCCCCGGGCCCGGCCCCGGCCGAGGCGCAGGCCGCCAGCAGATCGGCCGCCAGCGGAAGCCGCCGCGCCGCCTCCCGGTCCCCGGCCGCCGCCCGGGAGAGCCCGGACCGTCGCGGCGACCACCGGACGCCGAGCGCCCCGACCGCACCCGCCAAGGCCGCCGCCACCGGCCCGAGAAGCACCCCGGCGCGGAGCACTCCCCCGGCCCTCTTCCTGCCCCCGGCTCCGGCTCCGGCTCCGGCTCCGGCCCCGGCCCCGGCCCCGAGCAGGGTGTCGAGCCGTCGCCGGCCGCCCCGCTCCCGCCGGACGCCCGTCAGCCGCAGCCAGAGCAGGGCGCACGACCAGCAGGCCAGGAGCAGCAGCGGGGCCGTCCGCAGCAGGTCACTCCGCATCGCCGCTCCCTCCCCGCACGATCCGCGCGGCCCACCACAGCCCGGCCGCCTCCAGCGCGCCGCCGAGGACCAGACAGGCTCCTCCGGCGGGGGTGTGCAGCAGGATGCGCAGGGGTTCGGCGCCCATGGCCGCGCCGAGGCCGATCCCGGCCACGGGGAGGGTCGCGAGCACGGCGACGGTCGCCCAGGCCCCGGCCAGCTCGGCCCGCAGCGCCTCGCGCCGGTCGTTCTGCTCGCGCAGGGCCGTCTCCAGCCGGTCGAGCCCGGCGGCCAGCCCCGCGCCGCCGTCCACGGCCACCTGCCAGCAGGCCGCGAGGCCCGCGAGCCCCTCGGCGCCGTCCCGGCGGGCCGCCGTCCGCAGCGCCTCCGGCACGTCACCGCCGAAGCCGGCCGCGGCGAGCACCCGCGCCTCCTCCGGGCCGAGGGCGCCGGTGCGGCGGGCCGCGTACGCGAGGGCCCGGCCGGGCTGCCAGCCGGCCCTCAGCTCACCGGCGGTGGCCTCGCACAGGGCCGCCACGCGCCCGGCCAGCGCCTCGCGCTCCCCGCGCCGGGCCGCCGCCCGCAGCCGGCGCCGCACGAGCGGGACGGCCGCGGCGCCGGCGACCAAGGGCAGCGGGGACTCCCCGAGGAGGGCGATCGCTCCGGCGGCGGGCAGGCACAGCCATTCGGGCCGGTCCCGGACCGCCGCCCACCCACGCGCCGCGGCCGCCCGGGCGGCGGCACCGCCGTGCGCCGGCCCCGGCCCGAGGAGCAGGGCGCGGGTCCGCCGGGCCGCCCCGCGGCGTACGGCCGCCTGCCACAGGGCGAGCAGGGCGCCCGCGACGAGGCAGAGGTCTCCCGGGAAGCGCGCGGCCGTCACGGGGCGCCTCCGACGAGCGAGCGCAGCCGGGGCCAGCCCCGGTCCCGCTCGAATCCGGCGGGGGCCCAGCGGAGCGCGGGCACCGTCCGCACCAGGCCCTCCCGGTCCCGCTCCAGGACGTGGACCTCGGCGATCCGGCGGCGCCCGTCGGCGTCCCGCACCAGGTGCAGCACGGCGGACAGGCCGGCGCCCAGTTGGCTGTGCAGGGCGGCCCGGTCGAGTCCGGCGGCCGTGCCGAGCGCTTCGAGCCGGGCGGGGACGTCGGAGGCCGTGTTGGCGTGCAGCGTCCCCGAGCCGCCCTCGTGGCCGGTGTTCAGGGCCGCCAGGAGGTCGACGGCCTCGCCGCCGCGCACCTCGCCGACCACCAGCCGGTCGGGCCGCATCCGCAGGGCCTGGCGGACCAGGTCCCGCAGGGTGACGAGACCGGCGCCCTCCTGGTTCGGCGGCCTGGCCTCCAGGCGCACCACGTGGGGGTGGTCCGGGCGCAGTTCGGCCGAGTCCTCGGCGAGGACGATCCGCTCCCGCTCGCCGACCAGGCCGAGCAGGGCGGCGAGGAGGGTCGTCTTGCCCGTCCCCGTGCCGCCGCTGACCAGGTACGACACCCGGGCCTCGATCAGCGCGCGCAGGATCCGGTCGCCGCCGGGCGGCACCGTCCCGGCGGCGGTCAGCTCCTCCAGGGTGAAGGCCCGGGGCCGCATCACCCGCAGCGAGAGGCAGGTGGAGCCGACCGCGACCGGCGGCAGGACCGCGTGCATCCGGGTGCCGTCGGGCAGCCGGGCGTCGACCCAGGGCCGGGCGTCGTCGAGGCGGCGGCCGGCCACCGCGGCGAGCCGCTGGGCGAGCCTCCGCACGGCGGCGGCGTCGGGGAAGACGACCGGCGCCCGCTCCAGGCCGGAGCCCCGGTCGACCCAGACCCGGTCGGGCGCCGAGACGAGGACATCGGTGACGTCGGGGTCCGCCAGCAGGGCCTCCAGCGGCCCGGCGCCGGTCAGTTCGCACCGCAGCTCCTCGGCGGCGCCCAGCACCTCGGCGTCCCCGAGCAGGCGCCCCTGGGCCCGCAGGGCGGCCGCGACCCGGGCCGGGGTCGGTTCGGCCCCGCTCGCCGCGAGCCGCTGCCGCACCGCGTCGAGCAGTCCGGCTCCGCCCGTCCGTCCCACCGGTCCGCCGGGCGGGACGGCGGCCGCCGCGGTCTCCGCCGCGCCCGCCCCCTTCACGCCGCACCCCCGGCGGGCAGCGCGCGGTCCCAGAACGCGGCGCAGAAGCGGCCGAGGGGTCCCCGGGGCTCGGCGCCCGGCGGGGTGCCCGTGTCCTGGTCCGCCACGATGCCGGGGTCGTAGGGGAGTTCGCCGGCGAGCGGCAGCCGCAGCGCGTCGGCGATCCAGCGCTCGTCGAGTCCCGCCGCGTACGGCCCCCGGACCACGGCCCGCAGGTCGCGCACGGCCGCGGCGAGGGTGTCGGTGATCCGGTGGGCGGCGGCGACCGCCCGCAGCTCACCGGGGACGACGAGGAGCCCGAGGTCGAGCTGGGCCAGGACCTCGGCCCCGGCCCCGTCGACGGCGCGCGGCAGGTCGACCACGACGACGCCGCCCCGGCGGCGGGCCGCGGCGAGCACGGACCGGACCGCTTCGGGCGGGACGGCGCCGGTCGGCTCCCGTCCCCAGCTGAGGACGCGCACCCCGCGGGCGGCGGGCAGCGACTCCTCCAGGGCGCCGCCGGCCAACCGCCCCTTCGAGGCGGCGAAGTCGCCCCACCTCCGGCCCTGTTCCCGCTCGGCGCCGAGGAGCACGTCGAGCCCTCCGCCGAGCGGGTCGCCGTCGACGAGCAGGGTCCGCCGGCCGGTGCGGGCGGCGGCGAGGGCGAGCCCGCAGGCGAGGGTGGAGGCGCCCGCCCCGCCCCGTCCGCCGACGACGCCGACGGTCAGCGCCGTCCGGCCGGCCCCCTCGGCGGCGTCGGCGATCCGGTCGACGAGCGGGGACTCGGCGCCGGGCAGCCGGAGCACGCTGTCCGCGCCGATCTCGACGGCGAGCCGCCACGCCTCCGGATCGTCCTGCCCGCGCCCGACGAGGACGACGCCGGGCCGGCGGGCGGCGCCCCGGCAGCGTGCCGCCGCGTCCTCCCCGACCAGCACGAGCGGGGGATCGGTCCAGCCCGTCCGCCGCTCGGGCACCCGGTGGTACACCTCGGGCTCGACCCCGGCCGCGGCGCACAGCCGCAGCAGATCGTCGAGGAGCGCGACGTCCTCGGTGACGATCAGCGGGCCGGGCCCGCGCACCCCTTCCCCGCCGCGCGTCGCGCCCTCGTGCTCCGTCCCGCCCGTGCGGGAAGCCGTCGGCTCCTGCATCGTGCACACCCCTCTCGTGATTCCTGCCGGCCGCGAACTTCGCGACGGGAATCACCGTGAGGCCGCCGGGGAAATCGTGCGGAGCCCCTCGAAAAACTGTGGATAAGCACCCGCCTGTGAATATCTCGACCACCCGTCCGAGGGCTGCCCGGAACGCAGTCCGCCGGTTACGCTGTGTGACGAGTGAGGGGATCGCCGGGCCGGGGGCGGCCGGACCCACGGCGACACGAGAGAGAGGAGCGAGCGATGGCTCAGCGCGGAAAAACGGCCCCGGACATGCGACGACCCCCGCCGGGGGGGAGAGCGGGGGTCGTCTCTCCGGCCGACTCGGGGGGGGAGGAGCCGGACCGGGTATGCACGGTCGCGAACGATCCGTGACTTCCATGGTGTACCCGAGAGCCTTCTCAGGCAAACCCACGCGCCCCAGCGTACGCCGAATGGCGGGCACCTATGCTCAGCGTTGTGGAAAACCACTCCTTGCCGCGCACAGCCGCCTTCTTTGACCTGGACAAGACGGTCATTGCGAAGTCCTCGACGCTGACCTTCAGCAAGTCCTTCTACCGGGGCGGGCTGATCAGCCGCCGCGCCGCCCTGCGGACGGCCTACATCCAGTTCGTGTTCCTCGTCGGCGGGGCCGATCACGACCAGATGGAGCGGATGCGCGAATACCTTTCCGCGCTCTGCAAAGGCTGGAACGTCGCCCAGGTCAGGGAACTGGTCGCCGAGACCCTGCACGACCTGATCGACCCGATCATCTACGACGAGGCCGCCTCCCTCATCGAGGAGCACCACGCCGCCGGCCGCGACGTGGTGATCGTGTCCACCTCCGGCGCCGAGGTGGTCGAGCCGATCGGGGAGATGCTGGGGGCCGACCGGGTCGTCGCCACCCGGATGGTGGTCGGCGAGGACGGCTGCTTCACCGGCGAGGTGGAGTACTACGCCTACGGCCCGACGAAGGCCGAGGCGATCCGGGCCCTGGCGGAGTCGGAGGGGTACGACCTGGCCCGCTGCTACGCCTACAGCGACTCGGCGACCGACATCCCCATGCTGGAGGCCGTCGGGCACCCGCACGCGGTCAACCCGGACCGGGCGCTGCGCCGCGAGGCGACCGCCCGGGAGTGGCCGGTGCTGGTGTTCAACCGGCCGGTGCGGCTCAAGCAGCGGCTGCCGGAGTTCCGGATGCCGCCCCGCCCGACGCTCATGGCCGCGGCGGCCGTGGGTGCGGCGGCGGCCACGGCGGGGCTGGTCTGGTACGCCACCCGCCGGCGCCACCGGGCCAGGGCGGCCGCGCTCCTCGCCGCCGGCTGACGCCTTGTCCCGATTTCCCCCGATCCGGAAAGACCGCAAAGAAGCGGAGCTACCACTTTCGCTTACCGGCGGACAGGAGTAGAAAGGAATCAGGCCCGCGAGACCTGGGACATCCGAGAGGATCACCTGTTGAGCATCAAGGCCCCACGGACCTGACGCACAAAAACCTGGCACCCACGCGACGTCGACCCGTCGATTACGGGCCAGCCGCACCAGGCGAAGGGCAAAGTACCCCGCCTGATGGGCACATATCGAGGACGCTTGGTAACTGGGTGGACGTGCCAGCGGCGGTACTGATTTCCGGTACCGCCGCAACCCATGTCAGGGGCCCCTCCGAGCCGGACCGGGCCGGCTCAGGCCGGATCCGAAGCGGTCCAAACGACCCGGGGCCGGTTCAGGCCGCGCCGCGCTGGAGCGCCTCGCAGACCGCCGTCGACTCCCGGACGCCGAGTTCCACCGCGCGGCCGCAGTGCGCGATCCACGCGCCGACGCCCTCCGGGGTGCCGGACAGGTACCCCTCGAAGGCGGCCGCGTAGGCGGCCCGGCCCTGTTCCGCGTGGCCGACCTCGGCGGGGCAGATGCCCTTCGGGTCGAGACCGCTGCCCTCCAGCACGATCCGCTCCGCGGCCCGGGCGACCAGGCCGTTGTGCGAGGTGAAGGGGCGCAGGGCGAGCAGTTCGCCGTGGACCACCGCGGAGACGACGAGCGCCGGGGCCTCGCTGCCGGCGACGACGAGGTCCGCGAGGCCGTCGAGACGGGCGGCGACCTCGTCGGGGGCCGGCAGCGGGGCCTCGATCAGCGGCTCGGCCACGGCTTCGCCGGCCAGGCGCGGACGCCCCACGGAAGCCTCGTGCTCGCCCGCGGCGACCAGGTGCAGCCGGGCGAGGACCCGGAGCGGCGACTGGCGCCAGATGGAGAGGAGCTGGCCCGCCTCGGCGCTCAGCCGCAGGGCAGCGCCGACGGTGCGGGCCTCGGGGTCGGCGCTGAAGTCGGTCCGGCGGCGGACCTCCTCCAGGGCCCAGTCGGCACCGGCCAGCGCGGCCGAGCCGCGGGCGCCGCGGAGCGCAGCCTCGGAGGCGATCTCGTTGCTGCGGCGGCGCATCACGCGGTGGCCGTAGACCCGGTCGACGGCCTTGCGTACGGAGTCCACCGCGTCGGCGACGCCCGGCAGGGTGCCGAGGGCGGCCAAGGGGTCAGAGGCGTGCGTACTCATAGGCAAGGAGGCTACGCGCCCCCGGGGCCCGCCCCACGATGGAGTGGTCTTCTTCATAGACCTTGACCACGGCGCGCGTTCGTGCCGCTACGCTAGGTGAACATGAAGATCGCTTTCGTCGGGAAGGGCGGCAGCGGCAAGACGACGCTGTCCTCGCTCTTCGTCCGCCACCTCGCCGCCACCGAGTCGCCGGTCGTCGCCGTCGACGCGGACATCAACCAGCACCTGGGGGCCGCGCTCGGCCTCTCCGAGGCGGAGGCGGCCGCGCTGCCCGCGATGGGGGCGCACCTGCCGCTCATCAAGGAGTACCTGCGCGGCAGCAACCCCCGGATCGTCTCGGCCGAGACGATGATCAAGACGACGCCGCCCGGCGAGGGTTCGCGACTGCTGCGGGTCCGCGAGGAGAACCCGGTGTACGAGGCGTGCGCGCGGCCGGTCCGGCTCGACCCGGGCGAGGTCCGGCTCATGGCGACCGGCCCCTTCACCGAGGCGGACCTCGGGGTGGCCTGCTACCACTCGAAGGTCGGCGCGGTGGAGCTGTGCCTGAACCACCTGGTGGACGGGGCCGACGAGTACGTCGTCGTCGACATGACGGCCGGGTCGGACTCCTTCGCGTCGGGCATGTTCACCCGCTTCGACATGACCTTCCTGGTCGCCGAGCCGACCCGCAAGGGCGTGTCGGTGTACCGCCAGTACAAGGAGTACGCACGGGACTTCGGCGTCGCGCTGAAGGTCGTCGGCAACAAGGTGCAGGGCCCGGACGACCTGGACTTCCTGCGCCAGGAGGTCGGCGAGGACCTGCTCGTCACGGTCGGCCACTCGGACTGGGTCCGCGCGATGGAGAAGGGCCGGCCGCCGCGCTTCGAGGAGCTGGAGCCGGAGAACCACCGTGCGCTGCGGACCCTGCGGGAGGCGGCGGACGACTCGTACGCGCGCCGCGACTGGCGGCGCTACACGAGCCAGATGGTCCACTTCCACCTCCGCAACGCGGAGAGCTGGGGCAACGCGAAGACCGGGGCCGACCTGGCGGCGCAGGTCGACCCCGGCTTCGTCCTCGGCGAACCGGCCACCGCCGGACGGTAGCCCCGGCCGGGGACGGTCACGAGGGGGCCGGCCCGACGGTGGGGGGCCGGCCCCGGGGCGGGGAGGCGGTCAGCTCCGGGCGGCCGGCCGGGCCGCGGGCGCGGCGGGCGCGGGGCGGGGGGCCAGGAAGGCGGACCAGCCGCCGGCGGGGGCTTCGCCGACCTTCAGGGTGCGCATCTTGGCGATGACGGCGGGGTCCTGGGCGTCGAGCCAGTCCGCGAGCTGGCGGAAGGAGACGCACTCGACGTCCTTCTGGACGCAGACCGTGGCGATGGTCTCCTCGATGGCGCGCATGTAGGTGCCGCCGTTCCAGGACTCGAAGTGGTTGCCGATGATGACCGGCGCCCGGTTGCCCCGGTAGGAGCGCTCGAAGGCCTGGACGAGGCCGTCGCGCATCTGGTCGCCCCAGTAGCGGTGCATGCCCGGGTCGCCCTGGGTGGTGCCGGGCGACTGGTTGACCATGAAGTTGTAGTCCATGGACAGGGTCTGGAAGGCGCGGCCCGGGACCGGGACCAGGTGCATGGACAGGTCCCAGAGGCCGTGGTCCTTCTTCGGCCAGATCTGGTCGTTGACCCCGCTGGTGTCGTAGCGGAAGCCGAGCTCGGAGGCGGCCTTCACGAAGTTCTCGCGGCCCTCCAGGCACGGGGTGCGGGCGCCGACGAGCTCCTTGTCGTAGTCGAAGGGGAGCGGCTTCTCGGCGCGCAGGCCGGCGTTGGTCTTCCAGTTCTTGACGAAGGACTTGGCCTGCCGGATCTCGCTCTTCCACTCCTCCACGGACCAGGTGCCGACGCCGCCCTCGGCGCCGCAGAAGTGCCCGTTGAAGTGGGTGCCGATCTCGTTGCCCTCCAGCCACGCGCCGCGCAGTTCGCGGACGGTGTCGCGGATGCCCTCGACGTCGTTGAAGCCGATGTCGGAGCGGCCGGCGGAGTGCTTCGGCGGGTCGTACATCGCCCGCTTCTCCTCCGGCAGGAGGTACACCCCGCTGAGGAAGTACGTCATGGTCGCGTCGTACTTCTTGCCGACGTTCCGGAAGTGGGAGAAGAGCTTCTGGCTGTCCTCGCCGGCGCCGTCCCAGGAGAAGACCACGAACTGCGGCGGTGCCTCGCCCGGCTTGAGCTTCTTCCAGGACGGCTGGTGCGGCTGGGCACCGGTGTAGGCGGTGGAGCCGTCGCCGATCAGCCGGACCGGGTTCTCCGGCGCGGCGGCGGGGCCCTTCTTCGCGCCCGTCCCCGCTCCGGGGGCGCCCTGGGCGGCCGGGCCGGGGGCGGCCGGCTCCGAGCAGCCGGCCAGACCGCCGACCAGGGCGACGGTGAGGGCGCCGGCGGCCAGCGCCTTCCTCCGGAACGTACTTCCTCGTACGGCGGCTGACATCCGCCCACCTCTCTTCTCCGACGGGCCTTCTCCGACTGACGACCGAGCGGCGTCAACGTCGCACCCGGCCCGCCGGGAAGATGAAACGACAAGCGGCAATGCGCCCCCCATTCACCGGAACCGGTGAACCATTGCCCTGTTTGCCCCGAAAATAATGCCGGAGACTTTACTCTCCATTACGATTCGTTTACTCAGAGTTGAGGTACCCGTTCGGCCTTGGAGGAGACCGGATGACCCTCGTCACCCCCGCCCGCACCCCCAACCGACCACGCGTCCAGCGGCCCCACAGCCCGCCCGGGAGCGGCCGCGGATTCCGCCCCGCCGGCGTGGACGTCTCCGCGTCGATCGCCGTCTTCCTGATCGCGCTGCCGCTCTCGCTCGGCATCGCCCTCGCCACCGGAGCCCCGCTCCAGGCCGGACTGGTCGCCGCCGCCGTCGGCGGCCTGGTCGCCGGCCGTCTCGGCGGCTCCCCGCTCCAGGTGAGCGGCCCGGCCGCCGGCCTCACCGTCGTCACCGCCGAGCTGATCCAGCGGTACGGCTGGCGCACCACCTGCGCCATCACGGTCCTCGCCGGACTCGCCCAACTCGCCCTGGCCGCCCTGAAGGTGGCCCGCTCGGCGCTCATGGTCTCGCCCGCCATCGTGCACGGCATGGTGGCCGGCATCGGCGTCACCATCGCCCTGGCCCAGCTGCACATCGTCCTCGGCGGCACCCCGCAGAGCTCCGCCGTCTCCAACGCCCTCGGTCTGCCCGCCCAGTTGGCGGACGCCAGACCCGCCGCGCTCGCCATCAGCGGGCTGACCGTCGCCCTCCTGCTCGGCTGGCCCCGGCTGCCGGGCCGCGTGGGCCGGTCGCTGCGCAAGGTCCCGGCCGCGCTGGTCGGCGTCGGCGGCGCGACCGTGCTCGCGGTGGCCGCGGGCCTCACCGTGCCCCGCGTCGACCTGCCCTCCTGGAGCAGCCACGCGCTGCCGGGGCTGCCCGAGGGGCCGGTCCTCGGCATCGCCGCCGGCGTGCTGACCATCACCCTGGTCACCAGCGTGCAGTCGCTGCTCTCCGCCGTCGCCGTCGACAAGCTGGTGGCCGCGCGCCCGGACCGGGGCCGGGGCGTCCCGCGCGCCGACCTCGACCGTGAGCTGGCCGGCCAGGGCGCGGCCAACATGGTCTCCGGGGCGCTCGGCGGCCTCCCGGTCGCCGGAGTCGCGGTCCGCAGCGTGGCCAACGTCTCGGCGGGCGCGGTCAGTCGCGCCTCGACGATGCTGCACGGCCTGTGGATCGTGCTCGCCGCGCTGCTGCTGGTGCCCGCCATCGACCTGATCCCGCTGGCCGCGCTCGCCGCGCTGGTCATGGTGGTCGGCATCCAGATGGTGAGCATCACCCACATCCGTACGGTCACCCGGCACCGCGAGGTCGTGGTCTACGCGGTGACGCTGACCGGGGTCGTCCTGGTCGGCGTCCTGGAGGGCGTCGCCCTCGGCATCGCCGTCGCCGTCGCCGTCGCGATGCAGCGGCTGGCCCGGACCCGGATCACCCTGGAGGAGCGCGACGGGCGCCGACTGGTGCGCGTGCGCGGCCAGTTGACCTTCCTCGCGGTGCCCCGGCTGAGCCGGACGCTGCACCAGGTCCCGGCGGGCGCGGAGGTGACCGTGGAGCTGGACGGCTCGTTCATGGACCACGCCGCGTACGAGGCGTTGAACGACTGGTCGGCCGGTCACACGGCCCACGGCGGCGCGGTCGAACTGACCGGCCCCACCGGCGCCCGCATCACCGGCTCCCCCGCCGCCCCGGACCCCGGTGCGGCCGACGCGCCGGACGCCTCCCCCCACCCCTGCTGTCGCCCCTGGACCCCCTGGCACAACCACCAGTGCGCCGAGGAGCCGGCGCCGGCCGCCGCCCCGGCCGAGGAGGCCCCGCGCCCGACGGGCCATCAACTGGCGCAGGGCATCGGCAAGTTCCAGCGGAACACCGCCCCGCTGGTCCGGGACGAACTGGCCCGGCTCGCCCGGGAGGGCCAGCGCCCCTCGCAGCTCTTCCTCACCTGCGCCGACTCCCGGCTGGTCACCAGCATGATCACCGCCAGCGGCCCCGGCGACCTCTTCACCGTGCGCAACGTCGGCAATCTGGTGCCGCTGCCCGGCGAGGAGAGCGGGGACGACTCGGTGGCGGCGGCGATCGAGTACGCGGTGGACGTGCTGCGGGTGCAGTCGATCACCGTCTGCGGCCACTCCGGGTGCGGCGCCATGCAGGCCCTGCTCGGCGCCGGGCCGGACGATCCGGCGACGCCGCTGCGCCGCTGGCTGCGGCACGGCAGACCGAGCCTGGAGCGGATGGCGAGCCGCCGGCACGCCTGGGCGCGGATCTCCGGACGGCTGCCGGCGGACGCGGTCGAGCAGCTGTGCCTCACCAACGTGGTGCAGCAGTTGGAGCACCTGCGGGCGTACGAGTCGGTGGCGCGCCGGCTCGCGGACGGCAGCCTCACCCTCCACGGGATGTACTTCCACGTGGGCGAGGCGCAGGCGTACCTGCTCTCCGACGCGGGCGAGCCGCACGGCTACGACCACGTCTTCCACGGCGTCCCGCCGACGGCCCTGGCGGCACGGGCCTCCTGAACCGGCGCCCGCCGACGGCCCCGGCGGCAGGGGCGTCCCGAACGGCGCCCGGCGGCACGGGCCCGTACGGCGGGCGCCGGACACCCTGCGCCCGCCGCCGATCCTGAGGGCACAGGCTCCGCGCGGCGGGCCCGGCCGCACAGGCTCCGTGCGGCGGGCCCCGGACACCCGGCGCCCGTCGGCCGGCCCAGGCGGCACCGGCCCCGGCGGCCCCGGCCCCGTACGCCCGCCGTCCCGTCACCCCGCCGCCGCGCGTCCTGAACCTTTCCCGGCGCGCGTCCGTGAGACTGTGTGGCCCCTTCTCCCTCCGCTCGGGACGAAGGGGCCCCCGTCCGTCAAGCCGCTCACAGGTCTAAACCAATTCCCCGGAGACTCTTGTCACCCGGGGCTCCGGGCTGATGAGCTATGACGCGGGACACATACGCACAGAGGACGCCCTGGGAAAGGGAGATGTCGTGAGCAACGAGAGCCTGGCCAATCTGCTCCGGGAAGAGCGCCGCTTCGCGCCGCCCGCCGAGCTGGCCGCGCACGCCAACGTGACGGCGGAGGCGTACGAGCAGGCCGAGGCGGACAGGCTGGGCTTCTGGGCCGAGCAGGCCAAGCGCCTGACCTGGGCCACCGAGCCGACCGAGACCCTGGACTGGTCGAACCCGCCGTTCGCCAAGTGGTTCGCCGACGGCGAGCTGAACGTGGCGTACAACTGCGTCGACCGGCACGTCGAGGCCGGCCACGGCGACCGGGTCGCCATCCACTTCGAGGGCGAGCCGGGCGACAGCCGCGCGATCACCTACGCCGAGCTCAAGGACGAGGTCTCCAAGGCCGCCAACGCCCTGACCGAGCTGGGCGTGCGGAAGGGCGACCGGGTCGCCGTCTACCTGCCGATGATCCCCGAGGCCGCGATCACCATGCTGGCCTGCGCCCGGATCGGTGCCGCCCACTCGGTCGTCTTCGGCGGCTTCTCCGCCGACGCCGTGGCCTCCCGCATCCAGGACGCCGACGCCAAGGTGGTCGTCACCGCCGACGGCGGCTACCGCCGCGGCAAGCCGTCCGCCCTCAAGCCGGCCATCGACGAGGCCGTCGCCAAGTGCCCGCAGGTCGAGCACGTGCTCGTGGTCCGCCGCACCGGCCAGGAGACCGCCTTCACCGAGGGCCGCGACGTCTGGTGGGACGACGTCGTCGCCCGCCAGTCCACCGAGCACACCCCCGAGGCGTTCCCGGCCGAACACCCGCTCTTCATCCTCTACACCTCGGGCACCACGGGGAAGCCGAAGGGCATCCTGCACACCTCCGGCGGCTACCTCACCCAGGCCGCGTACACCCACCACGCCGTCTTCGACCTCAAGCCGGAGACCGACGTCTACTGGTGCACCGCCGACATCGGCTGGGTCACCGGCCACTCGTACATCGTCTACGGCCCGCTCGCCAACGGCGCCACCCAGGTCATGTACGAGGGCACCCCGGACACCCCGCACCAGGGCCGGTTCTGGGAGATCGTGCAGAAGTACGGCGTCACCATCCTCTACACGGCGCCCACCGCGATCCGCACCTTCATGAAGTGGGGAGACGACATCCCCGCCAAGTTCGACCTGTCCAGCCTGCGCGTGCTGGGCTCGGTCGGCGAGCCGATCAACCCCGAGGCGTGGATCTGGTATCGCAAGCACATCGGTGCCGACCGCTGTCCGATCGTGGACACCTGGTGGCAGACCGAGACGGGCGCGATGATGATCAGCCCGCTGCCCGGCGTCACCGAGACCAAGCCGGGCTCCGCGCAGCGCCCGCTGCCGGGCATCTCCGCCACCGTCGTCGACGACGAGGCGAACGAGGTGCCGAACGGCGGGGGCGGCTACCTGGTCCTCACCGAGCCGTGGCCGTCGATGCTCCGCACCATCTGGGGCGACGACCAGCGGTTCATCGACACCTACTGGTCCCGCTTCGAGGGCAAGTACTTCGCGGGCGACGGCGCCAAGAAGGACGACGACGGCGACATCTGGCTGCTCGGCCGCGTCGACGACGTCATGCTGGTCTCCGGCCACAACATCTCGACCACCGAGGTCGAGTCCGCCCTCGTCTCCCACCCCTCGGTGGCCGAGGCGGCCGTCGTCGGCGCCGCCGACGAGACCACCGGCCAGGCGATCGTCGCCTTCGTCATCCTGCGCGGCACCGCCAGCGAGGACGAGGCCCTCGTCGCCGAGCTCCGCGACCACGTGGGCGCCACGCTCGGCCCGATCGCCAAGCCGAAGCGGATCCTGCCGGTGGCGGAGCTGCCGAAGACCCGCTCCGGCAAGATCATGCGCCGGCTGCTGCGCGACGTCGCCGAGAACCGCGAGCTGGGCGACGTCACCACGCTCACCGACTCGTCCGTCATGTCGCTCATCCAGTCGAAGCTGCCGGCCTCTTCCGACGAGGACTGAGCACCACCGGCAGGGACACGATAGGCCCGCCCCGGCGCCCCGGGGCGGGCCTTTCCGCGTCCCCGCTCCGGCGCGACGAAAGCCTCATACCACCCTAAAGTGATCCTCGCCGGACACGCCCCGGGCTCGTTAGGTAAGGTAAAGACCGCGTCAGGAACGCGACAGAAAGACCTAGGTGCGCCGGGAAGTCTGGTCGGCATGTGCTGTGTGCTGCCCACCCGACCGGAGGCTCCCCCGTGTCCACCGACCGCAAGTTCCTCGGCCGGCTCTCCCTCCCGGAGCGCCGCTACCTCACCGACGCCCTGCGCACCGAGACCGTCGGCGGAGTCCTGCTGCTCGTCGCCGCCGTCACCGCCCTCGTCTGGGCCAACACCTTCCACAGCGGCTACGAGGCCGTCTCCGGCTTCCACATAGGCCCCGCCGCCCTCGGCCTCGACCTCTCCGTCGAGCACTGGGCCGCCGACGGCCTCCTGGCGATCTTCTTCTTCGTGGCCGGCATCGAGCTCAAGCGCGAACTGGTCGCCGGCGACCTGCGCGACCCGAAGGCCGCCGCCCTCCCCGTCATCGCCGCGATCTGCGGCATGGCCGCGCCGGCCCTCGTCTACGTCCTGGTCAACACCGCCGGCGGCGGCTCCCTGGCCGGCTGGGCCGTGCCCACCGCCACCGACATCGCCTTCGCGCTCGCCGTCCTCGCCGTCATCGGCACCTCGCTCCCCTCGGCCCTGCGCGCCTTCCTCCTCACCCTCGCCGTCGTCGACGACCTCTTCGCGATCCTGATCATCGCGGTCTTCTTCACCGGCGACCTGAACTTCGCCGCCCTCGGCGGCGCCTTCGCCGGCCTCGCCCTCTTCTGGTTCCTGCTCCGCAAGGAGGTCCGCGGCTGGTACGTGTACGTCCCGCTGGCCCTGGTCGTCTGGGGCCTGATGTACAACAGCGGCGTCCACGCCACCATCGCCGGCGTCGCCATGGGCCTGATGCTCCGCTGCACCACCCGGGAGGGCGAGCCGCACTCCCCCGGCGAGCACATCGAGCACCTGGTCCGCCCGCTCTCCGCCGGCGTCGCCGTCCCCCTCTTCGCCCTCTTCTCGGCCGGCGTGGCCATCGACGGCGGGGCCCTCGGCGACGTCTTCACCCAGCCCGTCACCCTCGGCGTCGTCCTCGGCCTGGTCGTCGGCAAGGCGGTCGGCATCTTCGGCGGCACCTGGCTGACCGCCCGCTTCACCAGGGCGGAGCTCAGCCCCGAGCTGGCCTGGCCGGACGTCTTCGCCGTCGCCTCCCTCGCCGGCATCGGCTTCACCGTCTCCCTGCTCATCGGCGAGCTCGCCTTCGAGGGCGACGCGGCCCTCACCGACGAGGTGAAGGCCGCCGTCCTCATGGGCTCGCTCATCGCCGCCGCCTTCGCCTCGCTCCTGCTCAAGCTGCGCGTCCGGAAGTACCGGCTGCTCGTCACCGAGGAGGAGCGGGACGACGACGAGGACGGCATCCCGGACGTGTACGAGGAGGGCACCGAGGCGTACCACCTCCGGATGGCCGAGATCCTGGAGCGCAAGGCCGCGGAGCACCGCGAGCGCGCCCGTCTGGCGGGGGCACCGCGCGACGGGGCCGACCGTCCGGCATGATCTGACTCGGACCGTACAAAAGGAGAGGGAAGAGCGATGAGCGACCCGTTCGACGGAACCGAGCGCAGTCTCGGCCAGCTGGTCGCCTCGGCGACCGCCGAGATGTCCGCACTGGTGCACGACGAGATCGCCCTGGCCAAGGCCGAACTCCGGGAGGACGTCAAGCGCGGCGCGATCGGCAGCGGCGCGGCCATCGCCGCCGCCGTCGTGCTGCTGTTCTCGCTGCCGATGCTGAGCTTCGCGCTCGCCTACGCCATCAACACCTGGACCGGCGGGCACAACGGCAACGGCGGCTGGAACCTCGTGTGGTGCTTCCTGCTGTCCTTCGCCTTCAACGTGATCGTCGCGGGCCTCCTCGGCGCGATCGCCGTCGCGAAGTTCAAGAAGGTCAAGCCGCCGCAGAAGTCCATCGCCTCCGCCAAGCAGACCGCCGCGATCATGCAGAACGTGAAGCCGCACCCCCGCCCGGAGGGCGTCCCGGCGGCGGAGGTGACGATGGCCAAGGCCCAGTCTGTGGCACGCTCGTCCGTATGACCCTCCCCGAGAGCAGCACCCCCGGCGGCGGGCCCGTACGCCTCGACGGTCCGTGGACCCACCGTGACGTCGCGGCCAACGGCGCCCGCTTCCACATCGCCGAGATGGGCGACGGCCCCCTGGTGCTGCTGCTGCACGGCTTCCCGCAGTTCTGGTGGACCTGGCGCCACCAGCTGCCGGCGCTCGCCGAGGCCGGTTTCCGGGCGGTCGCGATGGACCTGCGCGGGGTCGGCGGCAGCGACCGCACCCCGCGCGGTTACGACCCCGCCAACCTGGCCCTGGACATCACCGGCGTGGTCCGCTCGCTCGGCGAGCCGGACGCCGCGCTCGTCGGCCACGACCTGGGCGGCTACCTCGCCTGGACGGCCGCCGTGATGCGGCCCAAGCTGGTCCGCCGGCTGGTGGTCTCCTCGATGCCGCACCCGCGCCGCTGGCGTTCGGCGATGCTCTCCGACTTCGCCCAGTCCCGGGCCGGCTCGCACATCTGGGGCTTCCAGCGGCCGTGGGTGCCGGAGCGTCAGCTGGTCGCCGAGGACGCCGAACTGGTGGGCCGTCTGATCCGGGACTGGTCGGGCCCGCGCCCGGTGGAGGACGAGGCGGTCGAGGCGTACCGGCGGGCGATGCTCGTCCCGTCCACCGCGCACTGCTCGATCGAGCCGTACCGCTGGCTGGTCCGCTCGCTGGCCCGCCCCGACGGCATCCAGTTCAACCGGCGCATGAAGCGGCCGGTGCGGGTGCCGACGCTGCACCTGCACGGCTCGCTGGACCCGGTGATGCGCACCCGCAGCGCGGCCGGCTCGGGCGAGTACGTGGAAGCGCCGTACCGCTGGCGGCTCTTCGACGGCCTCGGGCACTTCCCGCACGAGGAGGACCCGACCGCCTTCACGACGGAGCTGGTCAACTGGCTGAAGGACCCCGAGCCCGACCGCTGACCCCCGTACGGCCCCGCCCGCACGGGTTTGCGTCGAACGGCCATGTGCCCCGCGCATACTCCGATTGGCGGGCCCCCGGGCGGTTACCGACCCCGGCCCCCGGGCAGACGTCCCGGTATGGGCTGGACGTACGACTACGGTGACACGGCACGCGACCGCCGCTCCGCCTCCGGGCCGGGCTCCCGCGAGCGGGGAGGACCGCCGGAGGGGGGCCGCGCTCCCGGCGGGCAGGTCGGGATCTCGCGCATCCTCAGGCGGCGGGCCCGCTGGATGTCGGCCCGGCTCCGCCACCCGCGCGACACCGCCTGAGACCCGGACGGCTCAGAGGGCGCAGCCCTCGGTGTCCACCTGCTGGTTCGCCGTGCGGCCGAGCTCGATGTCCTCGCGGATCTCCTCGACCGTCAGCGCGTACCCCGTGTTCGCGTCGTCGCGGGAGCGGGCGAAGATCACGCCCGAGACCGCGCCGTCCTCGGTGAGCAGCGGACCGCCGGAGTTGCCCTGCCGGACCGTCGTGTACAGCGAGTAGACCTCCCTGCGCACCTCGCCCCGGTGGTAGATGTCGGGGCCGTCGGCGGCGATCCGGCCGCGGACACGGGCCGAGCGGACGTCGTAGGAGCCGTTCTCGGGGAAGCCGGCGACGATGGCGTCGTCGCCGCTGCGGGCCTCCCGGTCGGTGAAGCGCAGCGGGGTGGCGCGCAGGTCCGGCACGTCGAGGACGGCGATGTCGCGGCGCCAGTCGTAGAGCACGACCTTGGCGTCGTAGAGCCGGCCCTCGCCGCCGATCTGCACGGTGGGCTCGTCGACGCCGCCGACCACGTGCGCGTTGGTCATCACCCGCCGGTCGGAGAAGACGAAGCCGGTGCCCTCCAGGACCTTGCCGCAGCTCGGGGCCGTGCCGACGACCTTGACGATGGAGCGCTGGGCGAGGGTCGCGACGGGGCTGCCGGCGAGCGCCGGGTCGGGCGGCAGGACCTCGGTGATGGGCTCGTCGGCGAAGGGGCTGAAGACCTGCGGGAAGCCGCTGCGGGCCAGGGTGGAGCTGAAGTCGGCGAACCAGACGCCGACCTGATCGGGCATCACCCGGGAGACGCCCTGGAGCACCTTGGAGCCGCGCACCTCCTTGCCGAGGGTGGGCAGCGAGGTGCCGGCCAGGGCCGAGCCGATCAGCCAGGCCACCAGGAGCATGGCGACCACGTTGACCAGCGCGCCGCCGGTGGCGTCGAGGGCGCGGGCCGGGGACCAGGTGATGTGGCGGCGGAGCTTGTTCCCGAGGTGGGTGGTGAGCGCCTGGCCGACGGAGGCGCTGACGATGACCGCCATCACGAAGATCACGGTGACCGAGGTGGTGACCTCGCTCTGGTCGGTGAGCTGGTCCCAGAGGATCGGCAGCAGCCACATGGCGAGGAGCCCGCCGCCGAGGAAGCCGATCACGGAGAGGACGCCGACCACGAAGCCCTGGCGGTAGCCGATGATCGCGAACCACACGGCCGCGAGCAGCAGCAGGATGTCCAGCACGTTCACGGTCGTCAGCCTCGCAGATTCGTTCCGGTCGCCGTCTCGTCCCCGGCCTCCCGGGGTGGTCAGCCTGTCATGACCGCCAGTCGAGCGGGACCTCGCGGGAGGGGTCCCAGGGACGCTCCCAGCCCGCGAAGTGCAGCAGCCGGTCGATCACTCCGGCGGTGAAACCCCAGACCAGGGCGGACGCGACGAGGAAGGCCGGGCCCGCGTGGCCGGCCGGGTGGACGGCGGTGGCGCGGTTGGCCGGGTCCGTGAGATCCGCCACGGGCACGGTGAAGACCCGGGCCGTCTCGGCGGGGTCGACGACGCCGACCGGGCTGGGCTCGCGCCACCAGCCGAGCACGGGGGTGACGACGAAGCCGCTGACCGGGATGTAGAGCCGGGGCAGCACGCCGAAGAGCTGGACGCCGGCCGGGTCGAGGCCGGTCTCCTCCTCGGCCTCGCGCAGGGCGGCCCGCAGCAGCCCGCCGTCGGCCGGGTCGCCGTCCTCGGGGTCGAGGGCGCCGCCGGGGAAGGAGGGCTGCCCGGCGTGCGAGCGGAGGCTGCCGGCCCGCTCCATGAGCAGCAGCTCGGGCCCGCGCTCGCCCTCGCCGAAGAGGACGAGGACGGCGGACTGGCGGCCCGCGCCGCTCGCCGGCGGCAGGAACCGGCTCAGCTGCTCGGGAGCGACCGTGCGCGCGGCCCGGTCGACCGGCGCGAGCCAGTCGGGCAGGCCGTCCCGGTCCAGCAGGCCGCCGGTGCCGGGGCCGTAGATCTCTTCGTCCGTGCGCGTCATGGGCACCCCCGTGTCGTCCAACGCCGTCGCCGTGCCCCTTCGTTCCCGGGGGTCCGTCCCGCGCTCACTCCGCCCCCGAGGGGTTCCGCGCGGCGCCGGGGGCCACGGCGGGGGCGGGCGGGGCGGGGCGGCCGGGGTAGTCGGCGGGCGGGTTGAGCCGCTGGCCGGGGTAGCCGCCCTTCTCGTACTTGAGCAGTTTCCGCGCCTTCTCCGGGTCGGTCTCGCCCTCGCCGTAGGCGGGGCAGAGGTGCGTGATGGGGCAGGCGCCGCAGGCGGGCTTGCGGGCGTGGCAGATCCGGCGGCCGTGGAAGATCACCCGGTGCGAGAGCATCGTCCAGTCGCTCTTCGGGAAGATCTCCGCGATCTCGGCCTCGATCTTGACCGGGTCGTCGGACTCCGTCCACCCGAAGCGGCGGGCGAGGCGCATGAAGTGGGTGTCGACGGTGATGCCGGGGACCCCGAAGGCGTTGCCGAGGACGACGAAGGCGGTCTTGCGGCCGACGCCGGGGAGCTTGACCAGGTCCTCCAGGCGGCCGGGGACCTCGCCGCCGAAGTCGTCCCGGAGGGCGGCGGACAGGCCCATGATCGACTTGGTCTTGGCGCGGAAGAAGCCGGTCGGGCGGATCAGCTCCTCGACCTCCTCGGGGACGGCGGCGGCCAGGTCCTCGGGGGTGGGGTACCGGGCGAAGAGCGCGGGGGTCGTCTGGTTCACCCGCAGGTCGGTGGTCTGCGCGGAGAGGACGGTGGCGACCAGCAGCTCGAAGGGGTTGCGGAAGTCGAGCTCGGGGTGGGCGTACGGGTACACCTCCGCGAGCTCCCGGTTGATCCGCCGCGCCCGCCGGACCAGCCCGAGCCTCGACTCGGGCCGGGCGGCGGCCTTCTTGACGACGGCCTTCTCGGCGGGGGGCTTCTTGGCAGGGGGCTTCTTGGAGGCGGTCTTCTCGGCCTTCTCGGCGGCGGCCGTTTCCGGGGTGGCCGTTTCCGGGGTGGCGGGCCGCGAGGCGGCCGCCTGCGGGGAGGCGTCTTCGGGGGCGGTCCTCTTCCGCGCGGTCTTCGGCGGGGAGGCGTTTCCGGAGGGGTTCGCCGGGGTCGTCGGCGGGGCGGTCACGGCCGCCTCGCCCGCGTGCGAATCCTCCCGAATCGCCCCTTTCGACCGTTTCGACACGCCGTGTTCGCCCACAGCGGAATTACCTTCGGCCGACACTCTCCCAGCCCCCTTGGCCTGCGTTCTCACCGGCGAGTTGGACACCCGGCCAGCCTAGGGGCCACGGCCGACATCCGCCCCGCCCGCCGCCCATCGGACCCCGATCGGGCCCCTGACGTTCGGCAATGGCGTCCGGTGCGTCAAACTTGTTGTGATTGATCGCACTGTTTGGCACGTCCGGCATCATGGGAGCCAGGTCCCGTGAGCAGGTCGACAGTAGGAGTGAACTCGTGGACGACGTTCTGCGGCGCGCCCCGCTCTTCGCGGCGCTCGATGACGAGCAGGCCGCCGAGCTGCGCGCCTCGATGAGTGAGGTGACGCTCGCCCGTGGCGACGCGCTCTTCCACGAGGGCGACCCCGGCGACCGCCTGTACGTGGTCACCGAGGGCAAGGTGAAGCTGCACCGCACCTCCCCCGACGGCCGCGAGAACATGCTGGCGGTCCTCGGCCCCGGCGAGCTCATCGGCGAGCTGTCCCTCTTCGACCCGGGCCCGCGCACCGCGACCGCGACGGCGCTGACCGAGGTCAAGCTGCTCGGCCTCGGCCACGGCGACCTCCAGCCCTGGCTGAACGCCCGCCCCGAGGTGGCCGGCGCCCTGCTGCGGGCCGTCGCCCGCCGGCTGCGCAAGACCAACGACCAGATGTCCGACCTGGTCTTCTCCGACGTCCCGGGCCGTGTCGCCCGCGCGCTCCTCGACCTGTCGCGCCGCTTCGGCGTGCAGTCGGAGGAGGGCATCCACGTCGTCCACGACCTCACCCAGGAGGAGCTGGCCCAGCTGGTCGGCGCCTCCCGCGAGACCGTGAACAAGGCGCTCGCCGACTTCGCCCAGCGCGGCTGGCTGCGCCTGGAGGCCCGCGCCGTGATCCTGCTGGACGTGGAGCGCCTCGCGAAGCGCTCGCGCTGAGCCTTCCCCGCGCCCGTACGCACGAGAAGGGGGCCGCCCGGTCGAACCGGGCGGCCCCCTTCCGTACCGGCTAGCGCTTGGAGCCGTCCACGATCACCGGGGCCGAGCCGCCGCCGTCGCCGCAGGGCACCGCGTAGACCGGGTTCTTGGCCGCGGCCTCCTTGAAGGCGTCGATGCACTGGTTGGCCAGGACCTTGTCGGTCAGCGAGTCGTTGAGGATCTTGTTGGCGCGGGCGATGCCCTCCGCCTCGATGCGGCGCCGGTCCGCCTCCGCCTTGGCCGTACGGGACGCCTCCAGGGCGCGCTCGGTGGCCTGCTGCTGCTGGATCTTCCGGTCGATCTGGCCCTGGAGCGCGTCCGAGGGCTTGACGTTCCGCAGGTTGACGGTGGTGACGTCGATGCCGCGCGGGGCCAGGCGCTCCTTGATCAGGGTGCCGATCTCGGCGTTGATCTTCTCGCGGTCGGAGGCGTACCCCTGCTCGCTGGTGTAGCGGGCGAAGACGTTGCGGACGATCTCCCGGCTGTCCGGGTAGACCAGCCGCTGCTGGATCGCGTCCTCGCTGCCCGCGAGCTTGTAGAGCTCGACGGCCTTGGTCGGGACCACGGCCCACTTCACCGTGACCTCGGCGTACATGACGCCGCCCTGCGAGGAGCGGACCTCGACCACGTCCTTGTCGGAGAGGTTGAGGTCGACCGGGCGGGTCGAGAAGGTGGTGACGTCGGTGAACGGCGACTTCACGTGCATGCCGGAGGTCATCGGCGTACCGACCTTGCCGAAGGCGACCGGGACGCCGACCTCGTACGCGCTGATCACGTACGTCATGCTCACGATCAACGAGAAGACTCCGGCCACCAGCGCGCCGACGGCGCCCAGCTTCCAGCCGGTCGAGTCCTGCGACCGGCCGACGAAGTAGAGCACCACCGCGGCGATGACCAGCAGGATGGCTATGACGAACACGGGCTTCCCCCCGAGAGCTACGGCCTGATGTAAGCGGAGCGTAAGACACTCGGGGAGGCCGTCGGGTTCCCGGGGTGGCCGACCGGATCCGGCCAGGCGCTGCGGGACGGGCCCGGCCGGGGGCCGGGCCGGGCGCCGGGGCGGGGTCCGGGTCGGGGGGCCGGGGCGGGGTCCGGTCGGGGGCCGGGGCGGGTTCGACCCAGGGGCCGGTGCGGGTTCGGCCCAGGGCCCAGGTCGGGGCCGGCCCGGAGGCCGGGTCAGAGGCGGCCGTGCTCCCGCAGGTACTCCAGTTGCGCGCGGACGGACAGTTCCGCCGCGGGCCAGAGCGAGCGGTGCACGTCCGCGTAGACGTGCGCCACGACCTCGGAGGCCGTCCGGTGCCCCGCCTCGACCGCCGCCTCCACCTGCGCCAGCCGGCCGGCCCTGTGCGCCAGGTAGAAGTCCACGGCCCCCTGGGCGTCCTCCAGGACCGGGCCGTGGCCCGGCAGGACGGTGTGCACGCCGTCGTCCACGGTCAGCGAGCGCAGCCGCCGCAGCGAGTCCAGGTAGTCGCCGAGCCGCCCGTCGGGGTGCGCCACCATCGTCGTGCCGCGCCCCAGGACCGTGTCCCCCGTCAGCACCGCGCGGTCGGCGGGGAGGTGGAAGGAGAGCGAGTCCGAGGTGTGGCCGGGCGTCGGCACCACCCGCAGCTCCAGGCCGCCGACGGTGACCACGTCGCCCTCGCCCAGGCCCTCGTCGCCGAGCCGGAGCGCCGGGTCAAGCGCGCGGACGGCCGTCCCGGTCAGCTCGGCGAAGCGGCCCGCGCCCTCGGCGTGGTCCGGGTGACCGTGCGTCAGCAGGGTCAGCGCGACCCGCTTGCCCAGCTTCTCCGCCGTGTCGATCACGTTCCGCAGGTGGCCCTCGTCGAGCGGGCCCGGGTCGACGACGACGGCGAGGTCCGAGTCCGGCTCGGAGAGCAGCCAGGTGTTGGTGCCGTCCAGGGTCATCGCGGACGGGTTGGGCGCGAGCACGTTCACGGCCCGCGCGGTCGCGGGGCCGGAGGCGACGAGCCCGCGCGGCTGGCCGGGCAGGGCGGCGGCGTCGGTCATGCCGCGCCTCCCCCGACCCGCTTGGTGAACTCGTCGTGGCCGGGCCAGCTGAGCACCACCTCGCCGTCCTCCAGGCGGGCCTGGGCGAGCACCGGCGTCATGGACTGCTTTCCGGCCGCCGCCAGGGCCTCCGCGGCCGTCCCGCAGGGCTGGAGGGACCGCAGGGTGGCGATGGTCGGCGGCATCATCGTCAGCTCGCCCCGGTCATAGCCGGCGGCGGCCTCGGCCGGGCGGGTCCAGACCGTGCGGTCGGCCTCGCCGGAGACGTCCCGGGTGCGCTGCCCGGCCGGCAGCACGGCGACGAAGAACCAGGTGTCGTACCGCCGCTGCTCGAACTCGGGGGTGATCCAGCGGGCCCACGCGCCGAGCAGGTCGGAGCGGAGGGCGAGCCCGCGCCGGTCGAGGAAGTCCGCGAAGGACAGCTCGCGGGCGACCAGCGCCCGCCGGTCGCGCTCCCAGTCCTCGCCGGTGGTGTCGCCGACGACGGTGTCCGGGCTCTCGCCCGCAAGCAGGACGCCGGCCTCCTCGAAGGTCTCGCGGACGGCGGCGCAGACCACCGCCTGGGCCTGCGCGGGGTCGTCGAGCCCCAGCCGCTCCGCCCACTCCTCCAGGGCGGGCCCGGCCCAGCGCACCGGCTGCTCGTCGCGCGGGTCGACCCCGCCGCCCGGGTAGGCGTACGCGCCGCCGGCGAAGGCCATGGAGGTGCGGCGGCGCAGCATGTGGACCTCGGGCCCGCCGTCCGCGTCGCGCAGCAGGAGCACGGTGGCGGCGCGCCGGGGCGTCACCGGCACGAGCTCGCCGGCGGCGAGGGCGCGGATGCGGTCGGGCCATTCCGGCGGGTACCACTGACCATTCGACATGGGCGGATGCTATGCGCAACGAACGGAATGCACGAGAGCCGGCCGCCCGTCCCGGGCGGGAGCGGACCGCCCTGGACGCACGGAAGCGAACCGCCCTGGACGCGCGGGAGCCGGCCGTCCCGGGGAGGGGCGGCCGGCTCGCGTACGGGCTCCGTCGGCCGCCACGCGCGCGTGGCGGCCGGGATCGGGCTCAG
>NZ_JBEZUZ010000077.1:0-40358 GCF_040636735.1 Streptomyces sp. NPDC035033
GCCCGCCGGCGGGGGTGGGGGGTTCGCCCCCTTCCGCGGTACGGGGAGGTCAGAGCGCCGGCGCCGCGCCCTGCTGCGCGAGGCCGAGCACGGCCGCGTACTGCGAGGCCACCAGCTTGCCGAGCGCCGGGTAGGCGCCCAGGGCCTCGGCGGCCGGGCAGCCGGCCTCCTTCGACGCCTCGTCGAGCAGGCCCTCGGCCAGCTCCGGGCCGATCAGGTACGGGGCGAGCGCCAGCTGCACCGAACCCGCGTCGCGCAGCTGCCCGGCCACGGAGGCGATCGAACCCTCCTGGTCGAGCGCGGCGGCCATCACCGGCACGGCGAGCCGGGCCGCGAGCAGCATGCCCGTGATGCCGGCGGCCTGCACGGCCTCCTCGCCGCCGACCGTGGCCAGGACGATGCCGTCCGCGGCCGTGGCGACGGTGAAGAGCCGGGCGCGGTCGGCGCGGGCGAGCCCCGCCTCCGACAGGCGCACGTGCAGCGCCTCGGCGAGCAGCGGGTGCGGGCCGAGCACATCGGTCAGCTCGGCGGTGTTGCCGCTGTCCATCACGGCCTGGCGGACCCGGCGCATGACCGCGCTGTCGGGGCCCGCGAGCAGCGGGACGACGATCGCGGCCGGGCCCTCCGGGGCCGCGACCTCGCGGCCGGCCGCCACGGCGATCCGGTACCGCTCCTCGCGCAGCTCCGCCGCGGCGGTCAGCACGCCGGCGAGCGTCGGGTACTCCTCGCCCTCGCCGTCCACGAAGCCGATCACGGCCTCCAGGCCGGGCAGCTCGGACCGGGCGATGCTCACCAGCTCCTCGGCCAGTGCGCGTATGGCGTCCGAGGGCGTGCCGGGGACGGCGAGCACCAGGGCGGGAGCGCCCTCGGGCGCCGCCGCCGGGTCGGGGCGACGGTGCCGCCCGGACGGGCGGGGGCGCGGCATTCGTACAGGCAGGCCGTTGGCGGGCCCAGTGGGGGAGCTCATGGCGCCGCATGCTACTGGCTTTCCGGACGGGAGCGTTCGGTGAGGTACGACCCCGCGCCTTCTGTCCCCGTATGTCCGGTCGAAGGTCCACCGGATCGTGGACCCGGGGGCCCCGTCCGGCACCCCGGCACCTCCTCCACCAGCGGCGATGCCTCGGCGGACCGGTCAGAGGATCCGGAGCAGGGCCGGGTCCTCGGGGAGCCGGGTGCCGCCGTCGGCGAGCGCGGCGGCCAGCGCCACCGCCCCGTCGAGCGGATCGCCCGCGGGGGTGACGACCGGGACCCCGGGCAGCCGGTCCGCGAGCGCGGCCCGCAGCGGCGCGAGGAGCGGCTCGCCCAGCCGGAAGAGGCCGCCGGTGAGCGCCACCACGGCCGCCGGGTCCGGCGGGCAGGCCGCCTCGGCGGCGTCGGCGATGTGCCCGGCGGCCCGCCGGAGGATCCCGGCGGCGACCGGGTCGTCCGCCGCGCCGGCCGCGACCTCCGGCGCGAAGGCGGCGAGGACGGCCGGCCGGTCGGGGCGCGGGTAGAGCGCGGCGGGCAGCCCCGCCGCCGGGCCGTGCAGCCGCTCCGCCCGGGCCAGCAGCGCCGCCGAACCGCCGCGTCGCCCGTCGTGCGCCCGCATCGCCGCCTCCAGGCCCGCCCGGCCGATCCAGACGCCGCTGCCGCAGTCGCCCAGGAGGTGGCCCCAGCCGTCGGCCCGGCGCCAGCCGGTCAGGTCGGTGCCGAGGGCGATCAGGCCGGTGCCGCCCGCGACGACCGCGCCGGGGCGCGCGCCGAGCGCCCCGGCGTAGGCGGTGACGGCGTCGGCGGCGAGCACGGTCCGGCGGGCCCCCCAGGCCTCGGCGAAGGCCCAGGGGAGGACCGCCCGCAGCTCCTCGCCGAGCGTGGCCATGCCGGCGGCGCCCACGGCGGCGGCGAGCACCGGACGCCCCTCCCCGGCGCGCGCCCGCAGCGCGGCGGCGGCCGGCAGCACCGACTCCAGGAAGTGGGCGGCGGAGATCCCGCCCGGCCCGGTCCGCACGGGGCCGGGCGCGGCCGTCCGGTCGAGCACCGTCCCGTCGGCGGCGCGGGCGAGGGCGATCCGCAGCCCCGAACCGCCCGAGTCGATCCCGACGACCACCGCGTCCGCCGGCCCGCCGGCGCGCTCGCTCACGGACTCCACGCTGCAACCGTCCTCACCGGGTGGGGGTCTGGGGGCCGCAGTCTAGGACCGGAGGGCGTTGTCGGTGTAGGCCGCTAGAGTGACGGACCGTGACTGCGAGACCGTTGAACGAACTGGTGGAGCCCGGCTGGGCGAAGGCGCTGGAGCCCGTCGCGGGCCGGGTGGCCGAGATGGGCGACTTCCTGCGCGGGGAGATCGCCGCGGGGCGGACCTACCTGCCGTCGGGACCGAACGTCCTGCGCGCCTTCCAGCAGCCCTTCGACGACGTGCGGGTGCTGATCGTGGGTCAGGACCCCTACCCCACGCCGGGGATGGCGATCGGACTGAGCTTCGCGGTCGCGCCGGAGGTGCGGCAGCTGCCGGCCAGCCTGCTGAACATCTTCTGGGAGATGCACACCGACCTCGGGCACCCCCGGCCGTCCAACGGCGACCTCACCCCCTGGACCCGGCAGGGCGTCCTCCTGCTCAACAGGACGCTGACCACCGCCCCGCGCAACGCGGGCGCCCACCGGGGCAAGGGCTGGGAGGAGGTCACCGAGCAGGCCATCAAGGCGCTGGCCGCGCGCGGCAAGCCGCTGGTCTCCATCCTCTGGGGCCGCGACGCCCGCGACGCCCGTCCGCTGCTGGGCGGTCTGCCGGCCGTCGAGTCGGCCCATCCCTCCCCGCGCTCCGCGGACCGCGGCTTCTTCGGCTCGCGCCCCTTCAGCCGGGCCAACGAGATGCTGGTCGCCCAGGGCGCCGAGCCGGTGGACTGGCGCCTGCCCTGACCCGGCCGGGGAGGGGGCCTCAGATCACCGCCGCCCGGACGCACAGCACGTCCGGCAGGTGCGCGGCGAGGAGTCGCCAGCTGTCGCCGTCGTCGGCGCTCGCGTACACCTCGCCGTTGCGGTTGCCGAAGTAGACGCCCGCCGGGTCGGCGTCGTCCGTGCACAGGGCGTCGCGCAGGACCGTGCCGTAGTGGTCGCCCTCCGGGAGCCCCGCGCCCAGGGGCTCCCAGCTCGTGCCGGCGTCCGTGGTCCGGTAGACCCGGCAGCGGCGGCCCGCCGGGACCCGGTCGGAGTCGGCGGTGATGGGGAAGACGTAGGCGGTGCCGGTGCGGTGGGGGTGCGCGGCGACGGCGAAGCCGAAGTCGGAGGGGAGCGGACCGCCGATGTCCGTCCAGCTCCTTCCCGCGTCGTCGCTGCGGTAGACGCCCCAGTGGTTCTGGAGGTACAGCCGGTCCGGGTCGTCCGCGTCCTGCGCGATCTTGTGCACGCACTGGCCGAACTCGGGGTGCGGATCGGGCAGGAAGACCGCGGAGACCCCTTCGTTGGACGGGTCCCAGGAGGCGCCGCCGTCCCGGCTGCGGAAGACGCCGGCGGTGGAGACGGCCACGGTGACGGCGCCGGGGTCGCGGCGGTCGGTGACGACCGTGTGCACGGCCTCGCCGCCCCCGCCCGGCACCCACCGGGAGCGGGTGGGGTGCTCCCACAGCGCCCGGACCAGGGCGAAGCTCTCCCCGCCGTCGTCGGAGCGGAAGAGCGCGGCCGGCTCCGTGCCCGCGTAGACGACGCCGGGGGAGTGGGCGGGGGCCGGGTGGAGCTGCCAGACGCGCTCCAGGGAGGCGCCGGTGTCCTGGGGGAACCTCACCGCGGGGGCGGGCGGTTCGGTCCAGGTGCGGCCCAGGTCGTCGGAGCGGAAGACGGACGGGCCCCAGTGGGAGCTGTCGGCGCCGGCCAGCAGCCGGGGGACGGCCGGCCGGGTGTCGATCGCCACCGAGTAGACGGCCTGGGCGGGGAAGCGGGGTTCGTCGAACTCCCAGTGCCCGTCGCGCCTGCGGCCGATGAAGAGTCCCTTGCGGGTGCCTACGGTGAGAAGTACGTCGGGCATGGGGGCCCACCTCCAGGACGCCGTTGTCGCGGATACGGGCCAGTCTGCACCCGGCCACCGACAACGGGTCCGGGGACACCCCGCGGCCGGTCGGCCGGCGGGGGCCCCGGGAGGGCGGCGGGTTCAGATCGCCCAGGCGTACTGCGGCGGCGCGAAGGCGGTGCCGCCCAGTTCGCGCGCGGCCCGGCGCGCCCAGGAGGGGTCGCGGAGCAGTTCGCGGCCGAGCAGGACGGCGTCGGCCTCGCCGTTGGCGAGGATCTTCTCGGCCTGCGCGGGCTCGGTGATGAGGCCGACGGCGGCGACCGGGAGTCCGGTCTCGGCCTTGACCCGGGCGGCGAAGGGCACCTGGTAGCCGGGGCCGACGGGGATCCGCGCGGGGCCGCCGTTGCCGCCGCTGGAGACGTCGAGGAGGTCGACGCCGTGCTCGCGGAGGAGCCGGGCGAAGCGGACCGTCTCGTCGGGGGTCCAGCCCGCCTCCTCCAGCCAGTCGGTGGCGGAGACGCGGAAGAACACGGGCAGTTCCTCGGGCCAGACGGCGCGGACCGCGTCCACGACCTCCAGGGCGAGCCGGGTCCGGTTCTCGAAGGAGCCGCCGTAGGCGTCGGTGCGGCGGTTGCTGTGCGGGGAGAGGAACTCGCCGATGAGGTAGCCGTGGGCGCCGTGCACCTCGACGACCTCGAAGCCGGCGTCCAGGGCGCGGCGGGCGGCGTCGGCGAACTGCCCGACGATCTCCCGGATGCCGTCCGCGGTCAGCTCGGTGGGGACCGGGTGGTTCTCGTCGAAGGCGACCGGGCTGGGGCCGACCGGCTGCCAGCCCTCCTCGGCCGGGGCGGGCCCGCGGCCGAGCCAGGGACGCTGGGTGGAGGCCTTGCGGCCGGCGTGGGCGATCTGGATGCCGGGGACGGTGCCCTGCGCCTTGAGGAGGGAGGCGATCCGGCGCAGGCCCTCGGTCTGGGTGTCGTTCCACAGGCCCAGGTCGGCGGGGCTGATCCGGCCCTCGGGGGAGATGGCGGTGGCCTCGACCAGGATCAGGCCGGTGCCGCCGGTGGCGCGGGAGACGTAGTGGGCGAGGTGCCAGTCGGTGGCCACCCCGGCGTTCGGCCCGAAGACCTCCGCCGAGTACTGGCACATCGGCGCCATCCAGACGCGGTTGGGGACGGTCAGCGAGCGGAGGGTGTAGGGCGCGAACAGGGCGGCACTCATCGCGTACTCCGTTTCGGAACGGCGGGGATGCCGGACGCGGGAGCCCGGCGGGATGCTCGTACGATACCCATCGTAGTACGAGGACTGTCAAACTACGAGGATGCTCGTACAATGGAGCCCGTCCCGGACCGACCCTCCGGAGAGAGTGGAGCCGCCGTCATGACGACCCCCGCAAGCCCCCGCCTCCTGGAGCACCCCGCGCGCGAGGAGATCGGCCTGGAGCCGGTGCTGCACGCGCTCTCGGACGCCGTGCGGCTGCGGATCGTGCGGGAACTGGCCGCCGCCGAGACCGAGTTGAGCTGCTCGTACTTCGTCCTCCCGGTCACCAAGTCGACCACCACCCACCACTTCCGGGTGCTGCGCGAGGCCGGCGTCATCCGGCAGGACTACCGCGGCACCGCCAAGCTCAACAGCCTCCGCCGGGCCGACCTCGACGCCCTCTTCCCGGGCCTCCTCGACACGGTCCTCGCGGCCGCCGAGGCGCAGTCCGCCCGCCGGGACCCGGCCGGGACGCGGGGGGCGGCCGCGGCCGCCCCCGTCACAGCGACCGCATCCGGTTGATCTCGGCCGTCTGCTGCGCGATCACGTCGTTCGCCATCTCCTCCACCTGCACGTTGTTGCCCTGGCCGAGCACCTCGGCCGCCATCGTCACGGCGCCCTCGTGGTGCCGCGTCATCAGCTCCAGGAACAGCTCGTCGAAGGCCGCGCCCTTCGCCGCCCGCAACCGGGCGAGCTGCTCCCCGGTCGCCATGCCCGGCATCGCGTGATGGTCGTGGGCGCCCTGGTCGCGCGGTCCCCCGTGGGTCTTCAGCCACCCCTCCATGGCGCCGATCTCCGGCTGCTGCGCCGCGGCGATCCGCTCCGCCACCTTCTCGACCCCCGACGACCCCGCCCGCCCGGGCGCGAGCGCGGTCATCGTCAGGGCCTGGCGGTGATGGACGATCATCATCTGCACGTACCGGAAGTCCGCCCCGTTCGGGCGCTCGTCGGGGAGCAGGCTCGCCGCCTCCTGCGGTGACATCCGCCGGGCCGGTTCGCCGGGCTTGCCCGGCACCACCACGGAGCCCGCCCCGGTCGTCGAGGGCTTCGGCGCCGCCGCCCCGCCCTCCGGCTCGCAGGCGGCCAGGGCGAACAGGGTCAGGGCGGAGAGGAGCGCGGTGACGGCGGTGCGCCGACGGCGGGTCAGCAACGGTGCCTCCAGGAGGTTTCGCGGGGAAAGGGGCCGTTCCCAAGTCTTCTGCCGGAGGACCGCGCAGAATCCTTCATTCATTACATCTGTGTTGCCATCTGTTGGGATGTGCACGCCAAGGAACATACTGCCGGGGTCCAGCACCGTTCAGGGTTGAACGGAAATCAGGGAGGACGGAGTGACTTCGTTGCTTACCCCGCACAGTTCGCGGTCCCGGATCAGACGGCTGGGGGTGGCCACCGCCGCCGCCGGCCTGCTGGCCACGCTGCTCGCCACCGGAACGGCCACGGCCACCCCCGACCCCGGAGACGCCCCGGTCCAGGCCCCCGTCTCGGCGGAACGGGCGGCCGACGCCCGCGCCGCCATCCTGAGCGGCGAGATACCCGGCGTCGACGAGATCGTCCGCACCGACAACATCGAACACCTGGCGACCGTGCCCAAGGACGCGCTCAAGGGCCTCAACACGGACCTCGCCTTCCAGGGCGACTACGCCTTCGCCGGCAACTACGACGGCTTCCGGATCTTCGACATCAGCGATCCGAAGGCCCCCAGGACCGTCGCCCAGGTCCTCTGCCCGGGATCCCAGAACGACATCTCGGTCTCCGGCGACCTCCTCTTCCTCTCCACCGACTCCTCCCGCAGCGACGACTCGTGCGCCAGCACGACGCAGCCCGCCTCCGTCAAGGAGTCCTGGGAGGGCATGAAGATCTTCGACATCAGCGACGTCGCGAACCCGAAGTACGTCGCCTCCGTCGAGACCGCCTGCGGCTCCCACACCCACACGCTCCTGCCGCAGCGCAAGGACGTGTACGTGTACGTCTCCTCCTACTCGCCCAGCGCGGCCTTCCCCGACTGCCGGCCGCCGCACGACGGCATCTCGGTCATCAAGGTGCCCCGCAAGGCGCCCGAGCAGGCCCGCGTCGTCAACTTCCCCGTCCTCTTCCCCGGTGAGGGCCCGGACGGCGGCGGCAACCCCGGCGCGCCCACCAACCCCGGCGTCTCCAAGACCACCGGCTGCCACGACATCACCGTGCTGCCCGGCAAGGACCTCGCCGCCGGCGCCTGCATGGGCGACGGCATCCTCTTCGACGTCGCCGACCCCGAGCACCCCCGGGTGATCGACCGCGTCCAGGACAACGTCAACTTCGCGTTCTGGCACTCCGCCACCTTCAACCAGAAGGCCGACAAGGTCGTCTTCACCGACGAGCTCGGCGGCGGTGGCGGCGCCACCTGCAACGCCGCCGTCGGCCCGAAGCGCGGCGCCAACGGCATCTACGACATCACCGGCAAGGGAGCCCACCGCAAGCTGGTCTTCCGCAGCTACTTCAAGATCCCGCGCCACCAGGCCGCCACCGAGAACTGCGTCGCGCACAACGGCTCGCTGATCCCGGTCAAGGGCAAGGACCTCATGGTCCAGGCCTGGTACCAGGGCGGCGTCTCGGTCTGGGACTTCACCGACTCCGCGCACCCGAAGGAGATCGGCTACTTCGACCGCGGCCCGCTGTCCGCCACCGCCCTCACCACCGCGGGCTCCTGGTCCGCGTACTACTACAACGGACACGTCTACTCGAACGAGATCGCCCGGGGCCTCGACGTCCTGAAGATCTCCGACGCGCGCACCGACCCCGCGCGGCGGATCCGGATGGACGAGCTCAACGTCCAGACCCAGCCGGACTACTTCGAGGACTTCGACCGGGACTGACCCGGGCGTCCCGCAGCACGCCGTCGGGCGGACCCCCGTCCGGCGGCGTGCCGCGCTCCCACGCCAGGCCGTACCGGTGGAACAGCTCCGCGCGCAGCCGCGCCGCCGGCATCGGCGCCCCCGGCAGCAGCACCGCCACCACCGCGCCCATCAGCAGCGCCCGCAGCAGCGGATAGTCCCGGTCCACGTCCTCGGAGCCGTACCGCTCCACGGTGTCCCGCAGCAGGAGGGCGAGCCGCTGCTGCTCCTCGCACCGCACGAAGCCCTCGGCCTGGAGGATGCCGGCCATGTGCGTCCGCATCAGCGTCGGCCGGTCCACCGCCAGCCCCAGGATCGCGTCGATCGCCCGGGCCAGCCGTTCCGCGCCGTCCTCCGTGCGCGGCTCGCGCTCCAGCGCCTCGGCGAGCGTCAGGTGCATCAGCCGGTGCACGGCCGACTGGAGCAGCTGGCGCTTGCCGGGGAAGTAGTACGACACCAGACCGCGGGCCACCCCGGCCCGCTCGGCGATGGCGCCGAGGGTCGTGGCCTCGTAGCCGTGGAGCCCCACCAGCTCGACGGTCGCCTCCAGGATCCGCTCCCGCGAACGGCGCCGCAGTTCTTCGTTGACCGATGGGCTACGCGGCGTCATGCTGGGCTCCTGCGTTGACTGGCTCGCAGCCAATATACTCAGCGTGGCCCGTCGCCCCGCCCCTGCGGCGTGACGGCGGGGAGGCCGCCTTTCCTGGGCGACACGGGGGATCGTCCAGGACGGGCGGCCTCGTCATGTCCTCTCCTCTCCATGGTCGCGCTCCCGCTCGGGAAGGCGCCGGTGGCCGGGGAAGCGGCGGTACGACACCACCGCCGCGGCCGCGCAGCACCAGCCGAGCAGCCAGCCGGCCAGCACGTCCGACGGCCAGTGCACCCCCAGGTAGATCCGGGTCCAGCCGACCCCGAGCACCGAGACCACCGCCACCCCGGCCGCCGTGCCCCAGCCCCGCCACGGTTCCCGCCCGACCAGCGCGCCCACCCACAGCAGCAGCCCGCAGACCACCGCGGCCGTCATCGCGTGCCCCGACGGGAAGGCGGAGAACGAGGCCGAGTCCACCGGGTCCCGCCAGACCGGCCGCTCCCGGCCGACCAGGACCTTGATCCCCTGCTGCACCCCGGCCGCCACCAGGCAGGTCCCGACCACCCACAGCGCGAGGCGCCGCCGCCCGGACCGGACGAGGGCCAGGGCGACGACGAGGGCCAGCGCCCGCAGCGTCCACGGGTCCCACACCCAGTCGCTCAGCACCCGGTGGACGCGGGTGAGGCCGGGATGGGCCACGGCGTTGCGGTGCAGGGCCTCGTCGACCGCGCGGTCGAAGGAGAGCAGCGGGGGCCAGTCGGCCACCACGAGCACGAGCAGCAGCAGGGCGAGACATCCGGAGACCACGGCGGAATTGCGCATTCCACGATCCTGCCGGACCGGTCGCCGCGGACCGCCCCGCGCAACACCGGGACGGGGGCGGGCGGGCGCGCCGGGGGCCACGGGCCTCAGCCCAGGGCGGCCAGGCCGGGGACGAAGGCGACGAGCACCGGGACGACCGGGACGAGCGCGGCCGTCGCCGTCAGGCGCAGGCGGTGGCCGGCGGGCAGCCGGGGCGTGGCGGTGAGCAGCCGGTCGACCCGCTGGGGGAGCCCGGCCGCCGGGCCGCCGGCGGCGGCGAACACCCCGCGCTCCTCGTTGAGTTCCACCAGGGCGAGCGCGACGGTGAGCCGGCCGAAGCGGCGCGAGGCCACGTCGTCGGCGGCCAGCTCGACCAGCCGGTGCATCTCCTCGCGGAAGGCGGCGAAGACCGGGATGCCCGGGAAGCCGGCGGCCAGCGCGCCGGAGCAGTGCAGCAGCCAGTCGTGCCGGGCCCGGGCGTGGCCCTGCTCATGGGCGAGGACCGCGTCCAGCTGGCGTCCCTTCAGACGGCGCAGGGCCGCGGTGGTGATGACGAGCCGCGGGGGCGCTCCGGGCAGCCACCAGGCGTCGGGGCGCTCGCCCTCCAGGATCACGAGCCGGCCGCCGGCCTGCTCCTCCCCGGGCAGCTGCGGGGAGCGGACCAGCAGGTCGTCCCGGCGCTGCCGGCGGCGGGCGCGGGCCAGGCCGATCTCCCGCCCGAGCATGGCGCCGGACCACAGCCCGCCGGCCGCAAGGACCACGGCGAGCACCGCCGACCAGGGTCCGCTGGTGGAGAGTTCGTACGCGTCGATCACCGCGCGCGGCGCGGGCGCGAACACCTGCCCGCGCACCGCCCCCCAGGCGGCGGCCGCGCTGAAGGTCATCGAGAGCGCGAAGCTGACCAGCACCGCGGCCACCGCGCACTGCCACATCCACAGCGCGACGACCGGTTCTCGCTCCGCCCAGTCGGCCCGGGCGAGCAGCCGGGGCGCGGTGAGGGCGGTCAGGGCGCCGAGCAGGAGCAGAGCGAGGGAGACCCACATGGCGCCAGGGTATGAGCGCGGTGCTCCCCGGGGGTATGGCCTCGTCCGGCAAGTGACGTACGCCACGGTTTCACCGGACGGGAACCCGAACGCCCGTACAGGAAAAGGGACTCAGAGCGTGCAGAGCATCGCCAGCATGGCGAGTCCCATCGACAGCCGGCACACCAGCGTCAGCTCCGGCCGGGCCGCCCAGCGGACCCACCCGGTCCCCCCGGCCCCTCCGGCCGCCGCCGGCCCGGCCGCGCGCGGCTGCGGGACGACCGGGACGAGCCGGGCGCCGGAGCGGAGCACGTCCACCGCGTAGTAGAGGAGCAGCCCGCCGGTGAGCAGGGGTATGCCGCCCGCCGTGGCCGCGCCCGCGCCGTGCGCCGCGTGCACCCCTGCCGCGCCGCCGGCCGCGGGGGCCATCGCGAACGCCATGTAGACCATGGCGAGGGAACCCACCGCGTGGTGCAGCCGGTGCGCGTCGCGGCCCGCGGCGAGCAGGTCCCGCACCGCCACCGCGCCGAACAGCGCCGCGTACACCGCCCAGCTCCACGGCGGCTGGTCGAGGACCGCGGCCGGCAGCGCCATCGCGGCCATCCCGAAGCCCATCACCGCCTCCGCGCGCGCGGAGCGCCGCTCCTCGCCCGCGCACGCCCGCATCCGCAGCAGGCAGTACGCCCCGCCGGCCGCGCAGAGCGCGACGAGCAGCCACCCGGACAGGGCCGGTCCGTGCACGGCACACCTCCCCCTCGACTGGTGCCCCCAGGAGGGACTGCCCGCCGCCGGGCGCGCACACGCGGGCGCACGGGCGCGCACAGGCGTACGAAGGGGAGTGCGGTGGCGCGCGTTAGGCTCGGGACGATCGCGCACGCCGATCCACAGCGCCCGAGGGGAGCCCCGCAGGATGGACACCGCCACGCCCGTTCCCGACACCGCCGCGAGCCCGGAGGCCGGCGCCGTCACCTACCGGTGGGCGGTGCTCGACGACGTCCCCGTGGTGGTGCCGCTCGTCGAGTCGGCCTACCGGGGCGACGCGAGCCGGGCCGGCTGGACCACCGAGGCGGACCTGCTGGACGGGCAGCGGACCGACCCGGAGGGCGTGGCCGCCGTGATCACCGCCCCCGGCAGCGTGCTGCTGCTGGTGGAGCGGGACGGCGAGACGGTCGCCTGCTGCCAGCTGGAGCACCGCGGCGACGCCGCCTACTTCGGCATGTTCGCGGTCCGGCCCGAGCTCCAGGGCGCCGGGCTCGGCAAGGCGGTCATCGCGGAGGCCGAGCGGCGGGTCCGCGCGCTGTGGGGCGTCCGCGAGATGCACATGACGGTGATCACCGCCCGGGAGGAGCTGATCGCCTGGTACGAGCGGCGCGGCTACCGGCGCACGGGCGAGACGAGCCCCTTCCCGTACGGCGACGAGCGCTTCGGCGTGCCCCGGCGCGACGACCTCCGCTTCGAGCTCCTGGTGAAGCCCCTGGTCTGATCCTTCCGGCGGAAGCACGCCTTCACCCCCCGGCCGACAGGAAAAACTTCGGTCGGGCGGGTGCCTCACGGGAGAATTTCTCTTGCTCCCCTTGCGGTGATCAGCCCTGCGTGGATACGGTTTCTTGACGCAAGGTTCTCCTGTGGAGGAAGAGGCATGACGGAAATTCTTGTGCAGGACGTGACCGGTGGGGGGATAGCCACCGATGCCCGCGTGATCGACCACCCTGCCTGGCCGGAGCTCAAGAACGCCGTGGAGGAGATCCGGGCCTGGCAGCGCGCCGACGGCTCGGTGGACCTGGAGGCCGAGGGCGCGCCCGCCCGCTCCCTCGTCGAGCTGACCGTGGACCGCATGGTGGCCGCCGTGGAGCAGCTCTCCCCGCTCGTGCCGCACGACGCCGAGTACCACCGCGCGCTCGTCGCCGACCTGCGCAAGTGGGCCGAGGGCGGCTTCGGCGTGCCGGACTTCCTGGACTCGCTGATGGTCTTCCACCCGGCCGCCGGCCGCGCGGACGGGCTCCAGCACCTCGTGCTCTTCCCGATGTACACGCAGAACGGCAACCCGGACCGCAACTTCGAGGCCGTCGTGCTCCGCATGGTCTGGCCCGAGTGGCTCTCCGAGCTGGAGGCCACCCGCTACGACAACCCGGGCTTCTGCGGCATCACCTTCGAGGACTTCACTGCCGGGTACGACACCAACTCGGCCGTCCTCTTCCCGGAGACCGTCGCCGTCCGCGAGGTCCCCGAGCGCTTCACCTGGGGCGGCATCTTCTGCGACCGCGAGGCCGCCCGCTTCCGCAAGGTGACCGCCGCCGCCGTCGACACCCTCGGTCTGAAGCTGCCCGCGGACATCGCCGCGATGCTGGACGACCAGACCCGCTGCGAGCAGGCCTTCGTCCTCTGGGACCTGGTCCACGACCGCGCCCACAGCCGCGGCGACCTCCCCTTCGACCCCTTCATGATCAAGCAGCGCCAGCCGTTCTGGATGTACGGCCTGGAGGAGCTCCGCTGCGACCTCACCGCCTTCAAGGAGGCCGTGAAGCTGGAGGCCGAGGGGAACGAGCACGGCCGCGACGTGCAGTACGCGGTCCTCTTCGACCGGATGTTCCGCTTCCCGCTCAGCGGCGACCGCACCCGCAACTACGACGGTCTGGGCGGCCAGCTCCTCTTCGCGTACCTCCACAAGAACGACGTGGTGCGCTGGACGGACAACGTCCTCACCATCGACTGGGAGCGCGCCCCCGAGGTCACCAACCGCCTCTGCTCCGACATCGAGACCCTCTACCGCGACGGCATCGACCGTCCGAAGCTGGTCCACTGGTTCAAGGCGTACGAGTTCGTCTCCGGCTACCTCGCCCCGCACCCGGGCTCCAAGTGGGCCAAGGGCCCCGACGCCCTGGACCTCACCCTCCCGCCGCGCAAGCTCGTCGACGACGTGCTTCCCGACGAGTTTCCGCTCAGCATGTTCTTCGAGGCCCTCGCCAAGAAGCTCAAGGGCGTGATCGCCGACACCAAGGGCATCACGGCCGCGGACGTCGCGGGCACCGAGCGGGTCGCCGCGTGAGCGAGGCCCGACAGGACACGCAGGAGGCGGTACGGATGAACGCCGAGACGAACGGCGGACCCCTCGACGGGGCCGTCATCGCGGTGGCCGGCGCGGCCGGCCCCGCCGGCCGGGCGGTCCTGCTCCGCCTCGCCGGCGCCGGCGCGACCGTGGTCGCCGCCGACGCCGACCCCGGGCGCCTCTCCGAGGCGGTCGAGGCCGCCCGCGAGAGCAACGGCGCCAAGGTCGTCGGCGAGACCGTCGACCTCCTCGACCTCGACGCCACGCGCGCCTGGGCGGAGAAGACGGAGAAGGAGTTCGGCCGCGTCGACGGGCTCGTCCACCTCGTGGGCGGCTGGCGCGGCAGCTCCTCCTTCACCGAGACCGACCTCAAGGACTGGGACTTCCTGGAGAAGCTCCTGATCCGCACGGTGCAGACCACCTCCCTCGCCTTCCACGACGCCCTCCAGCGCGGCGGCGGTCGCGGCCGCTACGTGCTGGTCAGCCAGGTCGGCGCGCACAAGCCGCAGGCCAACAACGCCGCGTACAACGCGGGCAAGGCCGCGGCCGAGGCGTGGACCCTGGCGATGGCGGACTCCTTCCGCAAGCTGGGGGGCGACGACGGCCCGCAGGCGGCGGCTACCATCCTGGTGATCAAGGCATTGGTGCACGACGCCATGCGCGCCGAACGCCCCAACGCGAAGTTCGCGGGCTTCACCGACGTGAAGGACCTGGCCGACGAGATCGCCGGCCTGTGGGACCGGCCCGCCCAGGAAGTGAATGGACAGCGCCTGTGGCTGACCCCCGAGCCGTGACCGCGGCCCTCGGACACCGGACCGACGCCCGTCGGCACCACGACCCGTCGGTCCGGGGCTTCGCCAGCGACAACTACGCCGGGGTCCACCCGGAGGTCCTCGCCGCGATCGCCCTCGCCAACGAGGGCCACCAGGTCGCCTACGGCGAGGACGAGTACACCGACCACCTCCAGCGGATCGTCCACAGCCACTTCGGCCCGCTCGCGGAGGCCTTCCCGGTCTTCAACGGCACCGGGGCGAACGTGACCGCCCTCCAGGCGCTCACCGACCGCTGGGGCGCCGTGATCTGCGCCGAGACCGCCCACATCAACGTGGACGAGGGCGGCGCGCCGGAGCGGATGGGCGGCCTCAAGCTGCTCACCGTGCCCACCCCGGACGGCAAGCTCACCCCCGAGCTGATCGACCGGCAGGCCTGGGGCTGGGAGGACGAGCACCGGGCGATGCCCCAGGTCGTCTCGATCACCCAGAACACCGAGCTGGGCACCGTCTACACCGTGGACGAGATCCGGGCCATCGTGGAGCACGCCCACGCCAAGGGCATGAAGGTGCACCTCGACGGCGCCCGGATAGCCAACGCGGCCGCCTCCCTCGACGTCCCGATGCGCGCCTTCACCAACGCGGTGGGCGTCGACGTCATCTCGTACGGCGGCACCAAGAACGGCATGCTCTTCGGCGAGGCCGTGATCGTCCTGAACCCGGACGCGGTCAGCCACATGAAGCACCTGCGCAAGCTGTCCATGCAGCTCGCCTCCAAGATGCGCTTCCTGTCGGTGCAGCTGGAGGCGCTGCTCGCCAAGGACCTGTGGCTGCGCAACGCCCGGCACGCCAACGCGATGGCCCAGCGCCTCGCGGACGGCGTGCGCGCCCTGGACGGGGTGGAGATCCTCTACCCGGTGCAGGCCAACGCGGTCTTCGCGCGCCTCCCGCACGAGGTCAGCCGCCGGCTCCAGAAGCGCTTCCGCTTCTACTTCTGGGACGAGGCGGCCGGCGACGTGCGCTGGATGTGCTCCTTCGACACCACGGAGGACGACGTCGACGCCTTCCTCCAGGCGCTGAAGGAAGAACTGGCCCGCGGCTAGCCGGCCCCGCCGGCGGCGACGGCGGAAAGGGCCGGGCCCGGATCGACACGATCCGGGCCCGGCCCTTTCCGTACCGCGTCGAGTGCAATGGAGTGCATCGTGAGGTGCCCTATCATGGACTTCTCGTGACCCCGGCAGCAAGGAACGGCGCCATGCCCCTCCCGCTCATCGTCTCCGACGAGGTGCGCGCCCTCGTCCCCGGCTTCACCCACCTCGCCGTCGAGGCCCGGGGGCTCGTCAACGGCCCCAGCGACGCCACCAGCTCGGCGCTCCTCGACGAGGCCGCCCGCCGGCTCGCCGAGCGGCTCGACGGACGCGCCCCGGACCAGGACCCCCACGTCGCCGCCTGGCGCGCCGCGTACACCGCCTTCGGCGCCAAGCCCTCCCGCACCCGCAACTCCGCCGAGGCGCTCGCCAGGCGGGCCCTCGCGGACGGCGGACTGCCCCGCGTCAACCGGCTCGTCGACGCCTACAACGCGATCAGCGTCGCCCACCTGATCCCGGTCGGCGGCGAGGACCTGAACCGGATCGAGGGCGGCATGCGGCTCGTCCGCGCCACCGGCCGGGAGGAGTTCGTCACCGTCGCCGGCGGCGAGGAGACCGTGGAGCACCCCGAGCCGGGCGAGATCGTCTGGTGCGACGAGCGGGGCGTCACCTGCCGGCGCTGGAACTGGCGCCAGGGACCGCGCACCCGCATCGACGACGACACCACCGACGCCCTCTTCCTCCTGGAGTCCCTCGCCCCCATGACCCGCGAGGAACTGCTCGCGGCCGGCGACGAGCTCGCCGGGGCGCTCCGGAAGGTCAGCCCCGGGGCGCGGATCACCGTCCGCGGCCCCGAGTGACCGGAGGCTACTTCCCGGCCGCCTTCAGCTGCTCCGGAGTCGGCGCCGTGCCGCCCAGGTGCGCCGGGATCCACCAGGTGTCCGCCGCGTCCTTCGGGCGCACCGGATAGGCGCGCTGCGCGGCCTCCAGGAGCTCCTGGACGCGCTCGCGCAGCCGCCGGGTGATCGCCCCCGCGTACTGGTCGGCGGGGGCCTCCACCGGCTCCCCGACCCGGATCGTCACCGGGATGTGGGCCCGCTTGAAGTTCCGCGGCCGGCCCTTCGTCCAGATCCGCTGCGTCCCCCACAGGGCCATGGGGATCAGCGGCACCCCGGCCTCCTGGGCGAGCCGGGCCGCGCCCGACTTGAAGCTCTTCAGGGTGAAGGACTCCGAGATGGTCGCCTCGGGGAAGACGCCCACGATCTCGCCCGCCCGCAGCGCCGCCAGGGCGTGCTGGTAGGCGTGCTCGCCCTGGGCCCGGTCCACGGGGATGTGCTTCATCGCCCGCATCAGCGGCCCGGAGACCTTGTGCCGGAAGACCGACTCCTTCGCCATGAACCGCACCAGCCGCTTCTGCGGCAGCGCGGCGAGACCGTTGAAGATGAAGTCCAGGTAGCTGATGTGGTTGCTGACCAGGACGGCGCCGCCGGTCCGAGGGATGTGCTCCGAACCCTGTGTGTCGATCTTGAGGTCGAGCGCCTTGAACATGGTGAGCGCTGCGCCGACCACCGGTCGGTACACGAGTTCTGCCATGGAGGAGGTACCCCTTCGTCTGTGCCTTTTTGGGAGGGCTCTCCCGGCGAAGTTACGCGGCCGTAGGTTTTCGGCTTTGGGCAGATCGTGCCGCATGTGGGCCGCCGTGACCAGTCCAGGCGGCTTCGTACGGGGAGATTCTCGTCACTCGCGGTGGCCGTGGCGGGAATCGAACGGTGCCGTGCGACGCTGCTGGGGAGAGGAGCCCGGTGGAGAAGCCCACGGGGAGAAGGACGCGGGAACGGGGAAGAAGGATGACGGCGGAGACCACGGGGAGCACGCGCGCCGGGGGCGCCGCGGAGACCGCGGGCGCTCCGGGGCGGATCGCCCCGGAGCGGCTCGGCGCCGCCCTGGGGGAGCGCGCCACCCTCGTGCAGTTCTCCACCGCCTTCTGCCAGCCCTGCCGGGCCACCCGCCGCACCCTCGCCGAGGTGGCCGCCATGGTGCCGGGCGTGGCGCACGTCGAGGTCGACGCCGAGGAGCGCCTCGGCCTCGTCCGCGCCCTCGGGATCACCCGTACCCCCACCGTCCTCGTCCTCGACGCGGACGGCCGGATCGTCCGCCGGGCCGCCGGGCAGCCCCGCCGCGCCGACGTCATCGCGGCCCTCGGGCGCGCCCTGTGAGGCGGCCGCCCGCCTCTGACGCGGTGACACATCTCCCACAACCCGGGACGCACTTGACCGGGACCGTCACCCGTCGTCACCCTGACGGAGTGACCGGTGACCTCCTTCTCCACGGCCGGGCCCATGTGGACCTGGGCCGCCACGCGAGCGCGCGCTGTCCGGGCTTCTGACGCCCCCGGAACCCGCTCCACGCCGCCCCGTACGAAGGACAACTCCATGACGGTTTCGCCCGAGCTCCGTACCGTTCCCACGATCGGCGCACCCCGGTCCGCCTCGCCCGATCTGCTCCGCTCCGTCTTCCGCCGGCACGCCGCCGGCGTCGCCGTGATCACCGCCCGCGGGGAGCGTCCCGTCGGCTTCACCGCGACCTCGCTCAACTCCGTCGCCGCCGACCCGCCGCTGATCTCCTTCGGCGTGGGCACCGGCTCCTCCAGCTGGCCGGTGGTCGCCGAGGCCGAGCACATCGGCGTGCACATACTCGGCGAGCACCAGGAGGAGCTGGCGACCACCTTCGCGCGCAGCGGCGCCGACCGTTTCGCCGAGCCGACCCGCTGGAGCCGGGGTCCCGAGGGCGTGCCCGTCCTCGACGGCGTGCTGGCCTGGCTGGTCTGCCGGGTGGTGGCCCGGGTGCCCGCCGGCGACCACCGGATCGTGATAGCCCAGGCGGTCGCGGGGGACCCCGACGGCGCGGGCCGTCCGCTGCTGTACCACCATGGGCGCTTCAACGCCCTGCGCGACTGAGGGTTCCCGTGACGGCCGCGCTCCGCGCGTTGGCAAGGTCACATTCCTGAGCGCTTGCTTACTGGTCACGAACTGGGTGTACTGACGAGTAATATCGGGTCGGGGCGTCCGGTGCCCCGACCGGAGACCCGCCCTTCAGGCGCCTATGCTGCGAGCAACAAGGCAGCCCAGTTATGACGATGCAGTAGGAGAGCCGGCGTGAGCTTGAGGATCGTTGTCTGTGTGAAGTACGTGCCGGACGCCACTGGCGACCGGAAGTTCGCCGACGACCTGACGGTCGACCGCGAGGACGTCGACGGCCTGCTGTCGGAGCTCGACGAGTACGCGGTCGAGCAGGCGCTGCAGATCGCCGAGGAGGCGGACGACGCCGAGGTCACCGTCCTCACCGTCGGCCCCGAGGACGCCAAGGACGCGCTGCGCAAGGCGCTGTCGATGGGCGCCGACAAGGCCGTCCACGTCGACGACGAGTCCATTCACGGCTCCGACGTCATGGCGACCTCGCTGGTGCTCGCCAAGGCGATCGAGAAGACCGGCTACGACCTGGTCATCGCCGGCATGGCCTCCACCGACGGCACCATGGGCGTCCTCCCGGCGATCCTGGCCGAGCGCCTGGGCGTCCCGCAGGTCACCCTGCTCTCCGAGGTCAAGGTCGAGGACGGTGTGGTCACCGGCCGCCGCGACGGCGACACCGCCTCCGAGCAGCTCCAGGCCTCCCTCCCGGCCGTCGTCTCCGTGACGGACCAGTCGGGCGAGGCGCGCTACCCGTCCTTCAAGGGCATCATGGCCGCCAAGAAGAAGCCGGTCGAGGAGCTGGAGCTCGACGACCTGGACATCGACGAGGACGAGGTCGGCCTGGCCGGCTCCTGGACCGCCGTGGACTCCGCCGACGAGCGTCCGGCGCGCACCGCGGGCACGATCGTCAAGGACGAGGGCGAGGGCGGCAAGCAGCTCGCCGAGTACCTCGCGAGCCAGAAGTTCATCTAAGGCTCCCGCGAGCCGTACAGACCGCCCCCTTTTCGTTCGCAGGAGATTGAAGTCCCATGGCTGAGATTCTCGTCTACGTCGACCACGTCGACGGAGCCGTCCGCAAGCCCACCCTGGAGCTGCTGACCCTCGCCCGCCGTCTGGGCGAGCCGGTCGCCGTCGCGCTGGGCAACGGCGCTGCCGACACCGCCGCCGTCCTCGCCGAGCACGGCGCGGTGAAGGTCCTCACGGCCGACGCCCCGGAGTTCGCCGAGTACCTCGTCGTCCCGAAGGTCGACGCCCTCCAGGCCGCCTACCAGGCTGTGTCCCCGGCCGCGGTGCTCGTCCCGTCCTCCGCCGAGGGCAAGGAGATCGCCGCCCGCCTCGCCGTCCGCATCGGCTCCGGCATCATCACCGACGCCGTGGACCTGGAGGCCGGGGCCGAGGGCCCGGTCGCGACGCAGTCGGCGTTCGCCGCCTCGTACACGACCAAGTCCCGCGTCTCCAAGGGCACCCCGGTCATCACCGTCAAGCCGAACTCCGCCCCGGTCGAGGCCGCCCCGGCCGCCGGCGCGGTGGAGGCCCTCGCGGTCTCCTTCGGCGCGCTGGCCACCGGCACCAAGGTGACCGCCCGCACCGCCCGCGAGGCCACCGGCCGCCCGGAGCTGACCGAGGCCGCGATCGTGGTCTCCGGCGGCCGCGGCGTCAACGGCGCCGAGAACTTCGCGATCATCGAGGCCCTCGCCGACTCGCTCGGCGCGGCCGTCGGCGCCTCCCGCGCCGCCGTCGACGCCGGTTGGTACCCGCACTCCAACCAGGTCGGCCAGACCGGCAAGTCGGTCTCCCCGCAGCTGTACATCGCCGCCGGCATCTCCGGCGCGATCCAGCACCGCGCCGGCATGCAGACCTCGAAGACCATCGTCGCCATCAACAAGGACGCCGAGGCCCCGATCTTCGACCTCGTCGACTACGGCGTGGTCGGCGACCTCTTCGACGTCGTCCCGGTCCTGACCGAGGAGGTCAAGGCCCGCAAGGGCTGACGACCGGCGCGTGAGCAGGTCCCGGGGGCCGCACGGCGAGTTTCGCCGTGCGGCCCCCGGCCGTTTCGGTCAACCATTGACGCGGGTCCTGGCGGACTATTAACTTCGCTATGCGGATTGTTGATTCCGTGAAGCGGAAAATAGGAGGGAACAGGGATGGGCCAGCAGGAGAAGGTGTCGACGAGCCTCGCGGGCGCGGTCAGCGAGGACATCAGCGCCTCCCTCGCCGCGGTGGACGCCGAGCTCGACCGCCGCTACCCGGGCGACCCCGGCACCCGCCAGCCCGTCCACACCGTCTACGTCCCCGGTGACGCCTTCGACGCCGGCACCCTCCGCTCCTGGGGCGACCAGGCCCTCGCCGCGCTCGACGAGCACGCCCCGGACGCCGCCTCCTTCGCCGCCGTCCTCGGCCTCTCCGACGACCTCGCGGAGGACGTGTACGCGCGCGTGCGCACCAAGCTGGAGCGGGAGCCGATCGAGGACCTGCGGGTCGACTTCGAGGACGGCTACGGGGGTTCCGACGAGGACCAGGACGCCGCCAGGGCCGCGCGGCTGATCTCGGAGGCGTACGCCGCGGGCACCGCCGCCCCGTACATGGGCATCCGGATGAAGTGCATGGAGGCCGCCGTCCGCGACCGCGGCATCCGCACCACCGACGTCTTCCTCACCGGCCTCCTGGAGAACGGCGGCCTGCCCGACGGGCTCGTCCTCACCCTCCCCAAGGTCACCTACCCGGAGCAGGTCACCGCCTTCGTCCGGCTCCTGGAGGCCTTCGAGAAGGCCCACGGCCTCGACGCCGGCCGCCTCGGCTTCGAGATCCAGATCGAGACCAGCCAGGCCATCCTCGCCGCCGACGGCACCGCCACCGTCGCCCGCATGATCGACGCCGCCGAGGGCCGCGCCACCGGCCTCCACTACGGCACCTTCGACTACAGCGCCTGCCTCGGCGTCTCCGCCGCCTACCAGGCCAGCGACCACCCGGCCGCCGACCACGCCAAGGCGATCATGCAGGTCGCCGCCGCCGGCACCGGCGTACGCGTCTCCGACGGCTCCACCAACGTGCTCCCGGTCGGCTCCACCGCCCACGTCCACGAGGCGTGGAAGCTGCACTACGGCCTCACCCGCCGCGCCCTGGCCCGCGCCTACTACCAGGGCTGGGACATGCACCCGGGCCACATCCCCACCCGCTACGCCGCCGTCTTCGCCTTCTACCGCGAGGGCTTCGAGACCGCCGCCAAGCGCCTCTCCGCCTACGCCAACCACGCGGGCGGCGACGTCATGGACGAGCCCGCCACCGCCAAGGCCCTCTCCTCCTACCTGCTGCGCGGCCTCCAGTGCGGCGCCCTCGACACCGCCGAGGTCGACGCCCTCACCGGCATGACCCGCGCCGCCCTGGAGCGCTTCGCCGCCCCGCGCCGCGGCGACCTCACCGCGAGCACGGACCGCTGACCGCGGGGGCGGCGGCCCCGGCCGCCGCTCAGACCGCCGGCGGCGGGACCTCGCCCGAGCCCCGGGCGAGGAGCCGCGTGCCGATGACCACGCGGCGCGGCGGTTCCGCGACCCCGTCGAGCCTCCGGAACAGCCGCTCGGCGGCGGTCCTGCCGAGCGCCGCCGGGTCCTGCGCGACCACCGTGACGCCCAGGACGTCGCCGAGCTCGACGTCGTCGAAGCCGACCAGCGCCACCGCCGGCTCCCGGCCGCCGGCGGTCCGCCCGGCGAGCGCCCGGACGGCGGTGACGGTGACCCGGTTGTTGCCCGCGAAGAGCGCCGTCACCGGTTCGGGACCGGACAGCATCCCGGCGATCGCCGCCGTCACCCGTTCCGGATCCGTCGGGCCGGACGCCACCCACCGCTCGTCGACCGGCAGCCCCGCCTCCTCCATCGCCGCCCGGTAGCCGCGCAGCCGCTCCGCCGCCGTGTGGATCCGCGGCCGGTCGCCGACGAAGCCGATCCGCCGGTGCCCGTGGGCGATCAGGTGCGCCACGCCCTCCCGGGCCCCGCCGAAGCCGTCCGAGAGGACGGCGTCCGCGTCGATGCGCCCCGCCGGGCGGTCGGCGAAGACCGTGGCCACGCCCGCCCGGATCTCCGGCTCCAGATAGCGGTGGTCGTCCCCGGCCGGAATCACGATCAGGCCGTCCACCCGGCGCGCGCACAGCGTCAGCGCCAGCTCCTGCTCGCGCTCGGGGTCCGCCGCGCTGGAACCGTTGATCAGCAGCGTGCCGTGTGCCCGCGCGACCTCCTCCACGGCCCGGCTCAGCTGCCCGTAGAAGGGGTCGGCGAGGTCCTCCAGGACGAGCCCGACGGTCGCCGTACGGCCCTTGCGCAGCACCCGCGCGCTGTCGTTGCGGCGGAAGCCGAGGACGTCGATGGCCTCGCGCACCCGCCGCTCGGTCCCGGGGGTGACCCCCGGCTCGCCGTTGACGACCCGTGAGACGGTCTTGAGGCCGACGCCCGCCCGGGCGGCGACGTCCTTCATCGTCGGCCGGTTGCCGTAGCGGGGCTCGGGGTGGGTGGTCTCGGCCACGGTGCGGGATTCCTCCGTTGCGGGTGGGCCGGCGGGCGCCCGGGGCGCGCCGTCCGGCGGTCAGGCGCCTCCCGCCCGAGCATAGAGCCTTGATAACGTTGTCGGACCCGCCGAGGGCGGCCCGCGGCCGCGTGAGAACCTACCTGCATGCCGACCACCTCCGGACCCGCGCTCCCCGGCCCCGCCGCCTCCACCGCCCCCCTCCCGGCACCGGCGGGACCGGTCGTCGCCGCCCTCGACATCGGCGGCACCAAGATCGCGGGGGCGCTGGTCGACGCCGGCGGACGCCTCCTGGCCCGCGCCCAGCGGCCGACGCCCGCGCGGGAGGACGCGGAGACGGTGCTGGGAGCGGTCGGCGCGGTGCTCGCCGCCCTCGCCGCCTCCCCGCTCTGGGACGCGGCCGGGGCGGTGGGCATCGGCAGCGCGGGACCGGTGGACGCCGCCCGGGGCACGGTCAGCCCGGTCAACGTGCCCGGCTGGCGGGACTTCCCGCTGGTGGAGCGGGTGTGCCGGTTCGCCGGCGACCGGCCGGTCACCCTGGTCGGCGACGGCGTCGCCATGACCGCCGCCGAGCACTGGCTCGGCGCCGCCCGCGGCCACGACAACGCCCTCGGCCTCGTCGTCTCGACCGGCGTCGGCGGCGGCCTCGTCCTCGGCGGCCGCCTCCACCCCGGCCCCACCGGCAACGCCGGCCACCTCGGTCACCTCAGCGTCGAGCTCGACGGCGACCCCTGTGCCTGCGGCGGGCGCGGCTGCGTCGAACGCATCGCCAGCGGCCCCCACATCGCCCGCCGGGCGCTCGACGGCGGCTGGCGGCCCGGCCCGGACGGCGACGCCTCCGCCGCCGCGGTGGCCGGGGCCGCCCGCGCCGGGCACCCGGCGGCCCTGGCCGCCTTCGAACGGGCCGCCCGCGCGCTCGCGGCCGGCATCGCCGCCACGGCGCACCTCGTGGAGGTGGACATCGCGGTGGTCGGCGGGGGAGTGGCCGGCGCCGGCGAGGTCCTCTTCGCCCCGCTCCGCCGCGCCCTCGCCGACTACGCCACGCTCTCCTTCGCCCGTGGCCTGACCGTCGTCCCCGCCGCCACCGGCACGGACGCGGGCCTCCTCGGCGCCGCCGCCGCGACCCGGGCGGCCTGAACGGGCCCGGGCGCCGTGCCCGCCGCCGTACCGGGCCCGGCGCTCACTCCCGTGCCGGAGGCGTCCCGGGCCCGGGCGCGCGCTGTTCCACCACGACCAGGAAGGCGTCGGACGCCAGGTCCATCACCACCCGGGCCGGCACGCCCTCCTCGCGGCACGCGCCCGCGTACTCCTCGGCGGGCCAGTGTCCCCGGGGCCCGCCCGCCGGAAACCGTTCCAGAACCGTACGGTCCATCTTCCGCACCCCCTCGTGCTTGCCGTTCTCAACGACGCGCGGCCCCGAAGCGTTACGCCCCGGCCCGGACGTCTGTTCGTGGTTTTCGTGGCAGGGTGTTGCGGGCAAGCCACAGGGGGCCGTCGATGAGGGTCGATGATGAGGGGGGAATCGTGATCGTCTGGATCAACGGTGCGTTCGGCGCGGGGAAGTCCAGCACCGCGCGCGAACTGGTCGGACTGATCCCGCACAGCACGCTGTACGACCCCGAGGCGACCGGCGGCGAAGTGCGCCGGCTGGTGCCCGCCGAGCGGCTCGCCGAGGTCGACGACTACCAGGACCTGCCGATCTGGCGCCGGCTCGTCGTGGACACCGCCGCCGCCCTGCACGCCGAGGTCGGCGGGGTGCTCGTCGTCCCGATGACGCTGCTCCGGCAGGAGTACCGCGACGAGATCTTCGGCGGCCTCGCCGCCCGCCGGATCGACGTCCGGCATGTGCTCCTGGCACCGGAGGAAACGATCCTGCGGGCGCGGATCGACGGACGGGCGGAGTACGGCGACCCGGACGCCGACGCCCGCGTGCGCCACTGGTGCCACGACCGCCTCCCGTCCTACCGGGAGGCCGTCGCGGGCTGGCTGGGCGCCGACGCCCACGCCGTCGACACCTCGAAGCTCACCGTCGCCGAGGCCGCCCGCGCGGTCGCCGACGCGGTCCGGGACGGCCTCGCCGCGCCCTGCGGGATCGTCCAGACGCCCGAACCGACCCGCGAGACCCTGGCCGCCGGCGTCCTCCTCTTCGACGAGGAGGACCGTTTCCTCCTCGTCGACCCCACCTACAAGCCGGGCTGGGAGTTCCCCGGCGGCGTCGTCGAACCCGGCGAACCGCCCGCCCGCGCCGGGATGCGCGAGGTCGCCGAGGAGATCGGCCTCGAACTCGGCGCCGTGCCCCGGCTGCTCCTCGTCGACTGGGAACGCCCGCAGCCGCCCGGCTTCGGCGGTCTCCGGCTCCTCTTCGACGGCGGCCGGCTCGCCGCCGGCGACACGGCCCGGCTCCGCCTCCCCGGCGCCGAACTGCGCGCCTGGCGCTTCGTCACCGAGGAGGAGGCCGCCGGCCTCCTCCCGCCCGTCCGGTACGACCGCCTCCGCTGGGCCCTGCGCGCGCGGGAACGCGGCACCGTGCTCAACCTGGAGGCCGGCGTGCCGGTGGGCTGACCGCCCGCCGTCAGAGCTCGACGGCTCCGGCGGCCGCGGCCGCCGCCAGCCGCTCCGCCGTGTCCACGGTCACCACGGGCCCGTGCCCGCAGCACAGCACCGAGGGACGCAGCCCCGCGAGGCGCCGCATCGACTCCAGGGCGAGGGCGCGGTCCACGTGGAAGACGCCGAAGGTCACCCCCCGCACCGACGCCACGGTGTCGCCCGCGAAGAGCACGCCGTGGCGCGGGAGGTGGACCGCCATCGAACCGGGGGTGTGCCCGGGGGTGTGGACCGCGACCGCGCCGTCCCCGAAGCCGAGCTCCTCGCCGTCCACGACCTCCCGGTCCACCCGGGTGGGCGGCGCCTCCGGGACGGTCAGGCCGTGCTCCCACAGCGGGAGTTCCCACTCCAGGAGGTCGGGCTCGGGCACCGGCGCCTCCCCGCGCACGACCGGCGCGTCGAGCCGGTGGGCGACGATCTCGGCCCCGTGCCGGTCGGCCAGCTCCTGCGCCGCGCCCACGTGGTCGCGGTGGGCGTGGGTGAGGACGACGCGGGCGAGCAGGTCCGGGTCGAGACCGGCCGCCCGTATCGCCGCGGTCGTGCGGTCCGCCGATCCGGCCCAGCCGGCGTCCACCAGGGTCAGTTCCGTGTCGTCCCGCCAGAGGTACGCCTGCCCGATCCCGTGGTCGAGCAGGTGCAGCCGGGGCGTGATCCGCGAGGCTTCCATGCGGCGAACGTACGGGGCGCCGGGGCTCCGGCGGGGGGTTCTACGCTCTGGGCGAGCTTCGCCCAGCGCTGAACGGCGCCGGAGCCGGTACGGGGACCGGCGCCGGCGCCCGCCGGGGCGTCAGGCCCGGCGGCCCTCCGCGTAGTTCACCAGGAACAGGGCCTCCGCGACCGCGAGCCGCTCCAGCTCCTCCGGCGAGACGGACTCGTTGACCGCGTGGATCTGCGCGTCCGGCTCGCTCAGGCCGATGAGCAGGATCTCGGCCTCCGGGTAGAGCGAGGCGAGGGTGTTGCACAGCGGGATCGAGCCGCCCATGCCGGCCGCCTGCATCTCCTGGCCGGGGTACGCGACCCGCATCGCCTCGGCCATCGACGCGTACGCCGGGCTGGTGACGTCCGCCTGGAACGGCTGGCCCTGGCCGACCTGCTCCAGGGTCACGCGCGCGTGCCACGGCGTGTGCTTCTCGATGTGCGCGAAGAGCAGCTTGGTCGCCTCGGCCGCGTCCTGGCCGGGCGGCACCCGCAGGCTGATCTGGGCGCGGGCGGTCCGCGGGATCGACGGGGTGGCGCCGGCCACCGGGTGGCAGTCGATGCCGATGACGGTGACGGCCGGGCGGGCCCAGATGCGGTCGGCGACCGTGCCCGCGCCCGGCAGCTCCACGCCCGGCAGCACCTTGGCGTCGGCGCGGAACTGCTCCTCCGGGTACTGCAGGCCCTCCCAGACGGCGTCGGCCGGCAGCCCGTCGATCACCGTCGAGCCGTCCTCGGCCCGCAGCGAGTCCAGGATCCGGATCAGCGCGGCGAGAGCGTCGGGCGCGGCACCGCCGAACTGGCCGGAGTGCAGGTTGCCCTCCAGGGTGTCGACCTGGACCCGGATCATCGTCATGCCGCGCAGGGTGGCGGTCACCGTCGGCAGGCCGACCCGGAAGTTGCCCGCGTCGCCGATCACGATGGTGTCGGCGGTCAGCAGCTCGGGGTGCTCCTCGGCGTACCGCTCCAGGCCGCCGGTGCCCTGCTCCTCCGAGCCCTCCACGATCATCTTGACGGTGACCGGCACGCCGCCGTTGGCCTTGAGGGCCCGCAGCGCCAGCAGGTGCAGGATGAAACCGCCCTTGCAGTCGGCGGCGCCGCGCCCGTACCAGCGGCCGTCCTCGCGCTCGGTCAGCCGGAACGGCGGGGTCAGCCACGCCGACTCGTCCAGCTTCGGCTGCACGTCGTAGTGGGCGTAGAGGAGGACCGTCGGCGCGCCGGCCGGGCCCGGCAGCACGCCGTACACGGACTGCGAGCCGTCCGGGGTGTCGAGCAGCGCCACGTCGCGGAAGTCCTCGGCGCGCAGGGCGTCGGCGACCCAGTTCGCGGCGGCCTCGCACTCGCTGCGGGGGGCCACGGCCTCGTCCGCGACCGACTCGAAGGCGACCAGTTCCGTCAGCTCGGCCTTCGCGCGAGGCATCAGGGACCGGACGGTGTCGGCGATCGGATTCGGCGTCATGGGCACGCTCCTCGTGGGTGCGACGTTGAGAGCAGAAGAGAGCGAACGGCGTATCTGGTGGTACGGCGATCGCACCCTCGATCCTACGACCGGGCCGCGGCCTACCGAGCCGTAGGATGCGGGAAGCAGACGCCGGTCGGATCAGGAGCAGAAGCACACGTGAGCAGCGAGCACGCAGAGAACGCCGGTCCGGAGCCCACCGAGCCGCTCGTGCCCGGCGATCCGGCCCCGGCGGCCGGGGAGACCGGCCCCGCGGGAGAGCCCGGCACGGAGCCCGGTACGGACCCCGACGCGGACTTCGGCGCGGAGTCCGGCGCGGAGTCCGGCGGGGAGCGGCCGGACGTGTGGGACGTCGTGGTCGTCGGCGCCGGTCCGGCGGGCGCCTCGGCGGCGTACGCGGCGGCGGTCGCGGGCCGCCGGGTGCTGCTCCTGGAGAAGGCCGAGCTGCCCCGGTACAAGACCTGCGGCGGCGGCATCATCGGCCCGTCCCGCGACTCCCTGCCGCCCGGCTTCGAACTGCCGCTCCAGGACCGGGTGCACGCGGTCACCTTCTCCCTCGAAGGCCGCTTCGCCCGCACCCGCCGCTCCCGCCGGATGCTCTTCGGGCTGATCAACCGGCCCGAGTTCGACGCCCAGCTCGTGGAGCACGCGCAGAAGGCGGGCGCGCAGCTCCGCACCGGCGCGACGGTGACCCGGGTGGAGCAGCACGGCCCGTCCGTGCCGGACCGGCGGACGGTCGCGGTGGTCCTCGCCGACGGCGAGACGGTGCTCGCGCGGGCCGTGGTCGGCGCGGACGGCAGCGCCAGCCGGATAGGGGCGCACGTCGGGGTGCGGCTCGGCCAGGTCGACCTGGGCCTGGAGGCGGAGATCCCGGTGCCGCCGTCGGTGGCGGAGGACTGGAAGGGCCGCGTCCTCATCGACTGGGGCCCGATGCCCGGCAGTTACGGCTGGGTCTTCCCGAAGGGCGACACGCTCACGGTCGGCGTCATCTCGGCGCGCGGCGAGGGCGCGGCGACCAAGCGGTACCTGGAGGACTTCGTGGCCCGGCTCGGCCTCGCCGGCTTCGAGCCCGCGGTCTCCTCCGGCCACCTCACCCGCTGCCGCACCGACGACTCGCCGCTCTCCCGCGGCCGGGTCCTGGTCTGCGGCGACGCGGCGGGCCTGCTGGAGCCGTGGACCCGCGAGGGCATCTCGTACGCGCTCCGCTCCGGCCGGCTCGCCGGCGAGTGGGCGGTCCGGGTCGCGGAGGCCGGCGACGCGGTGGACGCCCGCCGCCAGGCGCTGAACTACGCCTTCGCGATCAAGGCCGGGCTCGGCGTGGAGATGGCGGTCGGACGGCGGATGCTCTCCGTCTTCGAGCGCCGCCCCGGACTGCTGCACGCGGTGCTCACCGGGGTGCGGCCGGCCTGGAAGGCGTTCGCGGACATCACCCGCGGCTCGGCCACGCTCGCCGGCATGGTCCGGTCGAACGGACTGGCCCGGCGCGCCTTGGAGGTGCTCGACAAGCGCATGGACACGGAGTCCGGCGTCGGCCCGGCGGGCCGGGGCGTGCACCGCAGGGACGAGGAGCCCGGCGCGGACGGGGGCGAGGTCTCCGCCGGAGACCGGGAGCCCGGCACTTCCTGAGGACCGGGCCGGCTCGGGCCGGCTCCCCGGGGAACGGGCCGGGCCGGCTTTCCGGGGAACGGGCCGGGCCGGCTTTCCGGGGAACGGGCCGAGTCGGCTTTCCGAGGGGCGGCCGTGTGCGGCGAGGGCGGGTGCGGGCCTGCGGGCCGGTGCCCGCCCTCACGCGTCCGGGGCGGCCGTGATGCGGAAGACGGGGTGCTTGGGGGCGACGGCGCGCAGCTCCTCGTCGGAGGAGTCCGGGCCGACGCCGCCGAAGAAGGCCCCGACCTCGGCCTTCCAGCGCTTGAGGTAGGCGCGCAGCACCTCCACCTTGGCGTCGTCCTCGACCTCGGTCGCGGTGAACGCCTCCACGTGCTTGCCGAGGTGCAGTTCGCCGCCGCCGACCGCCCGCATGTTGCGGGTCCACTGGACGTGTCCGCGCGGGGCGACCAGATAGCGGGCGCCGTCGAGGGTGAGCACGTTCACCGGCGTGGTCCGCCAGACGCCGCTCTTGCGACCCCGGACGGCGAGGACCCGCGAGCCCCAGACGCTGACGCCCCGGCGGGTGAGCCAGGCGACGGCGCGGTTCATGACGTGGACGGTGAACCAGCCGGGCTTGATGACGTGGGCGGCGGTGGCGGACACGGGGCCTCCTCGAATCGTGAGCACTGCTCTCGCTTGAGAACAGTGTGCACGGATCGTCGCTCTCAATCAAGAGCGGTGCTCTCATTTCGGTGCGGCGCTCCGGTCGTGGCACACTGCTCTCCATGAGCACCGTTCGAGGAGCCCGCGCCCGCGCCCGGATCGAGATCACCGCCGCCATCAAGGACGAGGCCCGCCGGCAGCTCGCCGCCGAGGGCGCCGCCAAGCTCTCGCTGCGCGCCGTCGCCCGCGAGCTCGGCATGGTCTCCTCCGCGCTCTACCGCTACTTCCCCAGCCGCGACGAGCTGCTGACCGCGCTGATCATCGACGCGTACGACGCCGTCGGCGCCGCCGCGGAGAAGGCCCACGCCGCCGCCGGGCGCGCCGCGCCCGGCGACCGCCTCGCCCAGTGGACCGCCGTCTGCCGCGCGGTCCGGGCCTGGGCCGTCGCCCACCCCCACGAGTACGCCCTGATCTACGGCTCCCCGGTCCCCGGCTACTCGGCGCCCCAGGACACCGTCGGCCCGGCCGCCCGGGTCGGCCTGCTCCTCGTCGGGACCGCCCGCGCCGCCTGGGAGGACGAGGGCGTCGCCCTCCCGCCGCTCCCGGACGGACTGGCCCCCGAGGCGGCCCGGCTCGCCGCCGACCTCGCCCCCGACCTGCCGCCGGCCCTCGCCGCCGCCCTCGTCTCCGCCTGGGCGCAGCTCTTCGGCCTGGTCTCCTTCGAGGTGTTCGGCCAGTTCGACCGGATCGTCGAGGACCGGGACGCGTTCTTCGCCGCCGCCGCCGAACGCCTCGGCCGCGAGGTGGGCCTGCGCCCCCGGCCGTGACCGGAGGGCCTGCGCTCCCGGCCGTGACCGGAGGGGCGGACCGCCCCGCGCCCCGGCGGGATCAGCCGACCGCGGAGGTCTCCCGCCACAGCCGCAGCAGCCCCGCGTCGCCCGTGACGGTCACCGCCGAGGCGGGCAGCCGGTTCCACAGCGTCAGGTAGAGCCGGTCGGCGGTCCCGGCCACCTCGGCGTCCACCGGCGCGGACGCCGCCGTGCCGCGCTCCGTGACGGGCGGCGCGGCCGAGAGCCGTACCGTCCACACGTCCCCGGTGTCGGTCGCCCGGATCCGCAGCGTGCGCGGTGCGTCGGTCCTGACCCGGCTGCGGTCGCGGGCGTGGAAGCCGGCGAGGAGTTCGTCGACGCCGTCGGCGGCGAGACCGGTCCCGACCGGTCCCGGGCCCGCGGGCAGCGCCGACTCGGCGTCCGCCCGGTGCACGGCCGTCTCGTGGGCCTGCCGCCTGGCCCAGAAGGCCAGCGGGGACGGGGCCGGCAGGAAGGCCCAGGCGGTGAGCGCCTCCGGCGCGGCGCGCAGGGCGGCGACCAGGGCGGCGTGGCTCTCGCGGTAGTGGGCGAGGAGCGGGGCGCCGTCCAGGTCCGGTTCGTCCTCCATGGGCCGGGGCTCCGGGTGCCCCTCGGCGACGAAGCCCGTCGCCCAGCGGTGCACCGTCGCGGTGTGCCGCAGCAGGTCGCGGACCCGCCACCCCGGGCAGGTCGGCACCTCCGCGTCCGGTCCCGCCGCCTCCGCGGCCGCGGCGAGCCCGCGCCCGGCCGCCTCCAGCGCGTCGATGTGCTCCGTGACCTTCATCGTGCCCCTCTCCCCGGCGTACGCGTCCACGGCCGGGATTCTGACACCGGGCCGCCCGGCGCACACGCCTTCCGGCCGGATCCGCCCGGGTCGGGCGGGCGGGGCCGATCATGGCAGACTCGGGCGCATGAACGGCAAGGCGACGACGACGCGTACTCGGCTGGACAGGGGGCGCAGCGCGCTCGGCCCCGCGCTGGAGCTGGTGCACACCGGCCGCGCGCCGACGCGGGCCGTCCTCACCGCCGAACTCGGTGTCACCCGCGCCACCGCCGGGGCCGTCGCCGCCGAGCTGGAGGCCCTCGGGCTCATCCGGGTCGACTCCAACCCCGGGGCCGCGGCCGGTTCCCAGGGCCGCCCCTCGCACCGGCTCGCCATCGACGAGAAGGGCCCCGTGGTGCTCGCCGGGCAGGTCCACCCCGACGGCTTCCGGGCCGCGCTGATCGGCCTCGGCGGCACCCTGGTGGCCACCGTCCCCGGCAAGCTGACGGTCTCGGCCGACCCGGCGCAGGTCATCGGCGCCGTCGTGGACGCGGGCGCCGGGCTGCTCCGCGAGACCGGACGGCGGTGCGTCGGGGCGGGGCTCGCCGTGCCGTCCGCGGTCGCCGAGCCCGAGGGCACCGCCCTCAACCCCCTCCACCTGGCCTGGCCGGCGGGCGCCCCGGTCCGGCAGATCTTCGCCGAGCGGATCCGGGCCGCCGGCGTCGAGGGCCCGGCCTTCACCGGCAACGACGTGAACCTCGCCGCGCTCGCCGAGCACCGGCACGGAGCCGGGCGCGGCGCCCGCGACCTGCTGTGCGTGGCCACCGGCCACCGGGGCGTCGGCGGGGCGCTCGTCCTCGACGGGCGGCTCCACACGGGCAGTTCGGGACTCGCCCTGGAGGTCGGCCACCTGACGGTCCATCCGGAGGGCCGGCCCTGCCACTGCGGCGGCCGCGGCTGCCTGGACGTCGAGACCGACCCGCTGGCCTTCCTCACGGTCGCCGGCCGGGCGCCGGGCCCGGAGGTCTCCCTCCTCCAGCAGGCCCGCGACCTGCTGCGGACCGCGCCGGACGACCCGGGGGTGCGCGCGGCGGTGGAGGAGCTGATCGACCGGCTGGGCCTGGGCCTCGCCGGCCTGGTGAACATCCTCAACCCGGACCGGATCGTCCTCGGCGGCCTCCACCGCGAGCTGCTCGACGCCGATCCGGAGCGGCTGCGCGCGGTCGTCGCCGACCGCAGCCTGTGGGGCCGCAGCGGCGGCGTCCCGATCCTGCCGTCCACCCTGGACCACAACAGCCTGGTCGGCGCGGCCGAACTGGCCTGGCAGCCGGTCCTCGACGACCCGCTCACCGCCCTCGGCGGCGCGCCCGTCTGAGCCGGGGCCGCCCGGGAGGCCGCGGTTCCGGCCGGTCCGCCGGGCCCGGGGCGCGAAAAGGGGTGGGCGCGGCCCGGCCGGGACCGGTAACGTCCCCGTCCATGATCGATTCCGATGCCGCGCTCCCGCCCCGCCTGGGCAGCCTCACCTTCCACGGCCCGCTCTCCGAGGACCGGGCCGGGCGCCTGGTCCGCCGGGTCGCCGGCTTCCGCCCCGCCGACGTCCTCGACATCGGCTGCGGCTGGGGCGAGCTGCTGCTCCGCGTCCTCGACGCGGTGCCCGGGGCGAAGGGGACCGGCATCGACATCAACGCCGAGGACCTCGCCCGGGGCCGGGCGCTCGCCGCGGAGCGCGGCCTCGCGGACCGTGCCGTCTTCGCCGAGGAGTCCGCCCGCGGGACCGGGCGGGGCCCCGTCGACGCGGTCCTCTGCCTCGGCTCCAGCCAGGCCCTGTGCGACCCGGAGCTGCCGCACGACCCGGCGGAGGCGCTGCGCGAGCTGCGCCGGCTGGTCCGGCCCGGCGGCGTGGTGGTGCTCGGCGAGGGCTTCTGGGAGCGGACCCCGACCGGGGCGGAGCTCGCCGGGATGTGGCCCGGCGCCCGCGCCGGCGACCACCTCCCGCTGGGCGCCCTCGTGGACCTGGCGATCGAGACGGGGTTCCGGCCGGCGTGGATCGAGTCGGCGAACCACGACGAGTGGGAGGAGTTCGAGTCCGGCTACCGGTACGACACGGAGCTGTGGCTCGCCGCCCACCCGGACCACCCGCGGGCCGCCGAGACCCGCGAGCGCGTCGACCGGCAGCGTTCCGGCTGGCTGAACGGTTACCGGAACGTCCTCGGCATCGCGTACCTGACGCTGGTCGCCACGGCCTGACGCCGTCAGACCGGGGCGCCGCTCGCGGCGAGCGCCGGGGCCTCGGCCGGGGCGCCGAGGGGGACGCCCGCGAGGCGGCTGTACGAGACGACCGGGCCCGCCGGCACGAGACCGAACCCGGCCTCGGCGCCGGTGACGGCCGGTCCGCCGGCACACGGCGGTGCCGTCAGGGTGAACCAGACGGTCTTGCCGCTCGCGCCGCACGGACGCGCCCCCCAGCTGTCGCTGAGCGCCCCGACGATGGCGAGGCCGCGGCCCGAGGTGGCGAGCGCGTCCGGCTCGTCGTACGGGTCCCGGGCCGTCGGGTCCGCCGCCACCGGTATCCGGGGGTCGTTGTCCCGGACCGAGACGGTCAGCCGGTCGAGCAGGAGTTCCAGCTCGACGGCGCACTCCTTGTCGGGCTGCGCGTGGCGGTGCACATTGCTCAACAGCTCGGTCAATCCCAGTCCGACGGGATCGACCAGGTCGTCGAGGCGCCAATGGCGCAGATGGGCGGAGGCGATCCTGCGGATCTGTCCGATCCGCGCCGGCAGAGCCTGGAGCTCCACCGCGTAATACCTGCTCGGCTCGCTGATCACGGCTGCGACTCCCCGAAGTGGTCTGAAGAAGACGGAGATTCGGATCTGTCATGCGGTACATCAGGGCGGCGCACTGAGCACAGTGTCACCACCGGTGAACCCTCAGTGAGGTGTTTCCAGCCTGAACCAGCCGTCACCGGGCCGCAACCCGCGGCGAGCTCCCCCAGGTCAGCGCCCTGGCGGCCGGGTCACCTGCCGCCGGCCGCCCGCTTCAGCGCGGCGAGGAAGCGGCCCGCCTGCTCGGCGTCCCGGGCGTCGTCGTCCCCGGCGCCGTCCATGGTCAGCCGGTAGCGGGTGCCGTTCACCTTCGCCACCGTCTCGTCCGCCTTCGCGAACCACGGCCGGCCCGCCCGCACCGCCTTGACGGGCGCGCTGTCGATCTCGGAGCCGTAACTCGTCAGCAGTGCGAGCCGGCCGTCCTCGATGCGCACCTCCCCGGCGCGGGTGAGCGAGCGCGGCCACCGCGCGATCCGCACGCCCCTGGCGCTGAACTCCGGTTCCGACATGCCGGTCCACCCCTTCCGTCCGCTCTGTCCCCACCCAGTGTGCCGGGCCGTCGGCACGGGCACCAGTGACGGTCGCTCAGCCGTTCCCCAAGGGGTTCCTATGGACCGTCAAAGGGAACGTTTGCCCAGGTGGGAGCGGTATCGTCGAAGGAGGGAAGCCAGGGGTCCACCCCGGCGCGACAGCGAGGAGAGAGCCGTTGAGCAGCACCCCCGACACCGCCGGAGCCGTCGCCACGGTGGACGTCGACCGCAGCGACCCGGCCTACCGCGCCTGGCTGAAGGAGGCCGTCCGCAAGGTCCAGGCCGACGCCAACCGCTCCGCCGACACCCACCTGCTGCGCTTCCCGCTCCCCGAGAAGTGGGGCATCGACCTCTACCTCAAGGACGAGTCCACCCACCCCACCGGCAGCCTCAAGCACCGCCTGGCCCGCTCGCTCTTCCTGTACGCGCTCTGCAACGGCTGGATCCGCCCCGGCAAGCCGGTCATCGAGGCGTCGAGCGGCTCGACCGCCGTCTCCGAGGCGTACTTCGCCAAGCTCATCGGCGTCCCCTTCGTCGCCGTGATGCCCCGCACCACCAGCCCCGAGAAGTGCCGGCTCATCGAGTTCCACGGCGGGCGGTGCCACTTCGTCGACGACCCGCGCTCGATGTACGAGGAGTCCGCGGCGCTCGCCGCGCGCACCGGCGGCCACTACATGGACCAGTTCACCTACGCCGAGCGGGCCACCGACTGGCGCGGCAACAACAACATCGCCGAGTCGATCTACCAGCAGCTGCGCCTGGAGCGGTACCCCGAGCCGGCCTGGATCGTCGCCACCGCCGGCACCGGCGGCACCTCCGCCACCATCGCCCGCTACGTCCACTACACCCAGCAGGACACCCGCATCTGCGTCGCCGACCCGGAGAACTCCTGCTTCTTCGACGGCTGGGTGCGCCACGACCCCGACGCCACCGCCGACTGCGGCTCCCGCATCGAGGGCATCGGCCGGCCCCGGATGGAGCCCAGCTTCGTGCCCGGCGCCGTCGACCGGATGATGAAGGTCCCGGACGCGGCGAGCGTGGCCGCCGTCCGCGCCCTGGAGACCGCGATCGGCCGCAAGGCCGGCGGCTCCACCGGCACCGGGCTGTGGAGCGCCCTCAAGATCGTGGCCGAGATGGTCGCCGAGGAGCGCACCGGCAGCGTCGTCACCCTCATCTGCGACCCGGGCGACCGCTACCTCGACAAGTACTACTCGGACGACTGGCTCGCCGCGCAGGGCCTCGACATCGCCCCGTACGCCGCCGCTATCGAGCGCTTCCTGGCGACGGGCGCCTGGCCGGAGTGAGCCGCCGGTCCAGCGAGGCCGCCGCCCGGCGGAAGGACAGGCCCAGGCCCGGCGAGGCCATCCGCAGCCCGGCGCGGAACGGCGCCGGGCCGTCGGCCGCCATCGTCCAGCGCAGCCGCGTCCCGGGGCCCTCCGGCGTCAGCGCCCACTCCTCGGCCAGCGCGGAGACCGCCGGCGCGTTGGTGAGGTCCACGCGGTAGGCGTACCGGAGGTCCGGTTCGGCGGCGAGGACCGTCTCCTCGAAGCGGACGCCGCCGCGCAGCCGTATGGTCCGGCGCGCCCCGTCGTCCAGGGGGACGGCCGAGGCGACCGAGGCGAACCAGGCGGGCAGGCTGCCCACCTCCACCGCGATCGAGCGGTAGACCGCCGGGGGCGGCGCCTGGAGCACGGCCTCGAAGGCGAGGCGGACGGGCGCGGTGGAGGTGAAGCCGAACTCCACCGGCCGCAGTCGGCGTGGCATGGGACGGACCTCCCGGATCGAGTGGAGAAGCACCCTAGCTGACAGACCGTCAAGGGGAAAGCCCGTTCGAAGGGTGATGGCGCAGCAGTCCGTCCAGGGCCCGGCCGAAGACCACCCGGCCCGCCCGCGCGAGCACCGGACCGAAGCACCCCGGCACCCCCCGCACCGCCAGCTCCTCGGTCCACACCACCTGCGAGCCGCCGCCCGCCGCCGCCACCTCGATCTCCGCCCAGCCGCGCACCACCCGCCCGTACTTCTCCAGCCGGCACACCCCCGGCCGGTCCCCGAGCGGCGGCTCCCAGCGGACCACCTCCATGGGGTCGTCGAAGCCCAGCGGCCCGAGCCCGGTCCGCGCGGTGAACCGCGTCCCGGCCCGGTTCGGTCCGGGCGTCAGGACCGTCGTCCGGGTCAGCGGCACCCGCCGGCCGTGCGCCGGCCAGTCGGTGAGCCGGCGCCACGCCTCGGCCGGCTCCAGCGCCGCGGAGCGCACCACCCGGAACCGGCTCACGCGGCCGTCTCGCCCGCCACCAGCAGCCCCGGCACGTGCTCCGCGACCTCGGCCCGCACCTCCGCGGCCATTCCCCGGTCCGTCACCCAGGTGTCCACCTCGTCCAGCCTCCCGAACGAACTCAGGCCCACCGTCCCCCACTTGGTGTGGTCCGCGACCACCACCACCCGGCGCGCCGAGCGGATCAGACAGCCGTTGGTCTCGGCCTCCGCCAGGTTCGGCGTCGACAGGCCCGCCTCCACCGACAGGCCGTGCACGCCCAGGAACAGCACGTCGAAGTGGAGCGAGCGGACCGCCCGGTCCGCCACCGGGCCCACCAGCGCGTCCGACGGCGTCCGCACCCCACCCGTCAGCACCACCGTCGCCGCCCGCGGCCCCTCGCCGGACGCCGGCCGCGCCTCGTGGAAGACGTCCGCCACCCGCACCGAGTTCGTCACCACCGTCAGGTCCGGCACGTCGAGCAGCTGCCGCGCCAGCGCGTACGTCGTCGTCCCGCCGGAGAGCGCGATCGCCGCGCCCGGCCGCACCAGCGCCGCCGCCGCCCGCGCGATCTCGTCCTTCGCGCTCGGCTCCAGCGCCGACTTCGCCTCGAACCCCGGTTCGTGCGTGCTCGGCTCCGCCACCGGCACCGCCCCGCCGTGCACCTTGGCGACCATGCCCTGCCGGGCCAGCGCGTCCAGGTCGCGGCGGATCGTCATGTCCGAGACGCCGAGCCGGCGCGTCAGCTCGTTGACCCGCACGCCGCCGCGCCGCCGCACCTCGTCGAGGATCAGGGCGCGCCGCTGCTCCGCGAGGAGGTTCTGATTGTCAGTCACCGCCGGGGCCGGTCCTTCCGCAGGAGACAAGGGGATGGCCGTCGGATTCGGTGAGGAACCGTGCGCCGGGCACGGCGGTCCGCGATCCTGGAGGCCACGTCGCATCCTCCCACTCGCGAGAGGAAGACCCCTAAGTGTCCCCTGCCACACCCGCCCCGGAGCACGGGGACGCGGCGCTCGAACTCCTCGTCCACGGAGTCGGCGGAGCCACCCCCCAGGCCATGCTGGACGACCCCAGGACCGTCCGGGTCACCGGCGACGGGACCGCCGCCGTCCACCGGCGCGCCGAGGACCTCGACGCCGAGGACCACCCCGAGCGGTACGCCGCCCGGCCGGTGCCGGAGGCGTACGTCTGGTCCCACCTCACCTCGGGCGACGGCACCCGCGCCCTGTGGCTGCTGCTCCTGCCGTTCATGGTGGTCAACCTCGCCCACTGGATGCGCCCGCCCGCCCCCGGCCGCCCCGTCCTCGTACGGTTCTACGGCGTCCTCGTCCGGCTCCTCGCCCTCAGCCTCACCGTGCTGCTCACCGCCGCCGCCTGCGAGGTCGCCCTCGACCTGACCGCCTGGCAGTGCGCCGGCACCCCCGCCTGCGCCGACGGGCGTGCCTGGCTCGGCTTCCTCGCCGCCGACCGGGGCGGCTGGTGGTCGCAGCCGGGCCGCCGGCTCGCCCTCGCCGCCGTCCTCCCGGCCGCCCTCGTCGGCCTCCTCTGGTACCTCTCCCACCGCACCTGGAGCGCGTACGAGGCCCAGCGCCCGCCCACCGACGGCGCCGCCGACCCCGTGCCGCCCGAGGACCCGCGGCCCGCGCTCGGCCGGCCCGGCTTCTGGTACGGGCGGCGGCTCGTCGCCCGGCTGCGCGCCGCGCACACCGCCGCCGGCCTCCTCACCGTGACCGGCGCCCTCGCCGCCGCGCCCGCCCGGCACGACACCGGCGCGCTCGCCGCCGCCGGACTCGCCCTGAGGGCCGCCCTGGTGCTCGGCGCCGTCCTCGTGCTGTGGGCGGTCTGCGGCCGGGGCCGCAGCGAACGCCGGCTCGACCAGCGGGCGGAGCACGCCCTCGTCACCCGGCTGCCCGCCGCCTCCCTCGGCCTGCTCGCCCTGACCGCCGTGCACACCGCCTGGTCGCGGCCCGACCGGAGCTCCGCCGGCACCCTCCCCGGCGACGCCGCCTTCGGCGCCCTCACCCTCGCCCAGGGCGGCCTCGTCGTCGCCCTCGGCGTCGTCGCCCTGCTGCTCCAGCGGTCCCGGCCCGACCCCCGCACCGCCCTCGCGGGGCTCGGCGGCCCCGCCACCGCCATGCTGGCCTGCGCGCTGGGCGGGGTCATGTCCGGCGGCGTCGCCCAGTGGGTCGCGGACCGGCTCGACGGCCCGGCCGCCCCCGGCACCGCCGCGAGCCCCCTCGCCGGCCCGCCCGTCCTCCTCAGCTGGCAGGCGTCCGTCATCCCCGTCCTGCTCCTGCTGCTCCTCGTGCCCGCCGCCCTCCTCGGCGTCCGCACCGCGGTCGCCGCCCGCCGGCTGCGGGCCGCCGTCGAGGCCGACTACGCCGGCGAGAGCCCCGATCCGGTCCGCACCGGCCAGATCGCGTCGAGCCGCGCCCGCGCCGGCCTCACCGACTCCGCCCCCGTCCTCGTCGCCGTCGTCTCCGGCACCGCCCTGCTGCTCGGCGCCGCCTCCGTCGTCGGCGCCTGGACCAGCGGCGAGGTCCCGGGCCGCGCCTTCGCCGGCGCCCACCCCGCGATCGCCGCGCTCGCCACCACCACCCAGGACCTCGGCTCCTGGATGATCGGCTTCGGCTTCCTGCTCTTCGTCACCTGGGGCCGCCGCGCCTACCGCGACGCCTCCGCCCGCCGCACCATCGGCATCCTCTGGGACGTCGGCACCTTCTGGCCGCGCGCCGCCCACCCCTTCGCGCCGCCCTGCTACGCGGAGCGGGCCGTGCCCGACCTCACCTGGCGGATGAGCTCCTGGACCCGGCACACCGGCGGCCGCCTCGTCATCTCCGGCCACTCCCAGGGCAGCGTCCTCGCCGCCGCGGCGGTCTGGCAGCTGCCGGCCGCCACCCGCGCGCGGGTCGCCCTGCTCACCTACGGCTCCCCGCTGGAACGGCTCTACGGCCGCTGGTTCCCCGCCTACTTCGGCCCCGACGCCCTGCGCGGCCTGCACCGGGCCGTGCGCTGCTGGACCAACCTGCACCGGGCCACCGACCCCATCGGCGGCCCGGTCCGGGTCCCCGCCGAGGACGGCCGGCCGGCCGTCGACGCCCCGGTGCTGCCCGACCCCGTGGCGTACGGACGCACCCGCGCCCACCCGCTGCCCGAACCGGTCCTCGGCCACTCCGACTACCAGGCCGACCCGGCCTTCGCGGTCTGCCGGGCCGCGCTCCTGGAC
>NZ_JBEZUZ010000078.1:0-6980 GCF_040636735.1 Streptomyces sp. NPDC035033
CGTCCGTCGCCTCCCGCAGCCCCGCCCGCAGCTCGCCGGCGGTCCGCTGGAGCGCGCTCGGCGGCCCCACGATCCGCGGCGGCCCCGCCCCGGCCCTCAGCACGGCCGCGAACGGATCGCCGGGCGCCATGGGCGGGGCGAAGCGGGCGGAGACCCGCAGCCGCGTGGACGGCAGCAACCGCAGCCACGCGTCCCGCCCCTCCCCCGGCGGCACGATCAGCAGCACCGGGGCGCGGGTCCGGTGGGCCGTGCCGTCCGCCCGCTCCACCAGCGTCACCTCGGCTTCCACGACCACCGAGACCGGCACCATCGACCGCCCGTCCACCCGCGGCCGGGTGAGCCGGGGGTCCGCGGTCACGGTCACCTCCGCCCGGGCCCTGCCGTACTCCTGGGCCAGGACGGGCACAGGACCCCGCCGCAGGTCCGCCGCGTGCAGCCCCGCCGAGGCGGCTCCCGCCGCGGCGCACAGCAGCACCCCGGCCCAGACGGTGGCCCGCAGCCGCCACCCCGGCACCTTCGCGCCGCCCCCGGCCGGGCCGGGCCCGCCCGCGGCACCCTCCACCGCCGGATCCCGTCCCCCGGTGAGCCGCCGCGCCACCGCCGGTGTCAGCGACACCGCCGCCCCGGCCAGACAGAGGCCCACGCCGGCGACCGTCCACCACCCGGCGACGCCCAGCGCCACGGCGGCCGCCGCCCAGGCGGCCAGGGCGGGCGGCACGAGCCGCAGATCGGCCGGCCCCTCCCGCCGCTCCGCCTCCCCCTCGGGCGCGGGCGCCATCGGCTCGACCCGGCTCACGGCCGCACCAGCGGCTGGAGGTCGGCGAAGCGTCGCTCACCGATCCCGTCGACCTCGCGCAGCTCCTCGACCGCGCGGAACCCGCCGTGCTCCGTGCGGTGGTCGACGATCCGCCGGGCGAGCACCGGCCCCACCCCCGGCAGCCCGTCGAACTGCTCGGCCGTCGCCGTGTTGAGGCTCAGCGGCGCCCCGCCCCCGCCCGGCCCGGCGGCGGCCCCCGGCCCTCCACCGGAGGGCGCCCCCGGCACCCCGACGAGCACCTGTTCACCGTCGAAGAGGACCCGGGCGCGATTGATCCCCGTCAGATCCGCCCCGGGCCGCGCGCCCCCGGCGGCCCGCAGCGCGTCCGCGACCCGCGACCCGGCCGGCAGGGTCAGCACCCCCGGCCTGCGGACCTTCCCTCCCACGTCCACGACCACCTTCGCCGGCGCGGCACCGCCCTCCGGACCACCGCCCGGCCGCGCCGCCGGAGGCGAGGCCGCCACCGGCACGGCCCGGACGAGCTCCGGCGCACGCACCGGCTCCGGCCGGCCCGCCCAGAAGAAGCCGCCGGCCGCACAGGCCGCCACCACCAGGACCACGGCGAGCGCCGCCAGCGACCTCGGCTCCAGCCCGCACCGCGTCTGCACCCACAACGGCAGCCGCTCCCGCACCGCCGCCCGCCACCGCCGCTCCCCCGCGACGACGGCCACCGGCCCGTCGACCGACGCCTCGCCCGCCCTCGACTCCGGGGCCGACGGGGCCGACGGGGCCGACGGGGCCGACGAGACCGGCTGAACCGACGGGACCGGATGAACCGGCTGAACCGGCGGCGGAAACAGGGCGTCCCCCCGCTCCCGTGCCGCCCCCGTCCCGCCCCCGGCCGCACCCGGCGGCGCGAGAACACGCCTCACCCGGGTGCGCCGCCGGGCCCGCCCCCGGCGGCGCACCCCGTCGGGGCCCCGTGGCGCCGGGCCCCGACGGAGGGGAGGCAGGAGGGGAAACGGGAGAGGAGACGGAAACGGGAGAAGCAGTCGTACGAAGATCCATGCCTGCGACGGTAGGGTCCGCGGCAGGCCCGTGCCGTCCCCCTCCGACTTCCGTGGAGAACGACGCGCCTGTGGACAACTCCCTCACCCAGAAGGGTGAGAGACCCCGTCTCAGCGCGGAGAGACGACCACCGCGAGCAGCCCCGGCCCGGTGTGCGCGCCGATGACCGCGCCGACCTCGCTGACGTGCAGCTCCGCGAGGCCGGGCACCCGCTCCCGCAGGCGCTCGGCCAGCGCCTCGGCCCGTTCCGGCGCGGAGAGGTGGTGGACGGCGATGTCGACGGGGCCGGACCCGGCCTGCTCGGCGGCGAGCTCCTCCAGCCGCGCGATCGCCTTCGACGCGGTCCGCACCTTCTCGCGCAGCTCGATGCGGCCACCGTCGAGTTCGAGCAGCGGCTTCACCGCGAGCGCGGAGCCGAGCAGCGCCTGCGCGGTCCCGATCCGCCCGCCCCGGCGCAGGTGCTCCAGGGTGTCGACGTAGAAGTAGGCGGAGGTGTCCCCGGCCCGCTTCTCCGCCGCCGTGACCGCTTCCTCCAGCGAGCCGCCGGCCTCCGCGGTCTCCGCCGCCGCGAGGGCGCAGAAGCCGAGGGCCATGCCGATCATGCGGGTGTCCACGACCCGCACGGGGACGGGGGCGTCCTTCGCCGCGAGCACGGCGGCGTCATAGGTGCCGGAGACCTCGGCGGAGAGGTGGAGGGAGACGATCCCGCGCGCGCCCGCCTCGGCGGCCTCGCGGTAGGCGGCGGCGAAGACCTCGGGGCTGGGCCGGGAGGTGGTGACGGACCGCCGCTTCTGCAGGGCCTCGGCGAGCGCTCTGGCCGAGATCTCCGTGCCCTCCAGGAAGGCGCGGTCGCCGATGACGACGGTCAGCGGGACCGCGGTGATGGCGTGCCGCTCCATCGTCCGGGGCGGCAGGTAGGCCGTTGAATCAGTGACGATCGCGACATGCCGGGACATGAGCGGGAGGTTACCCGCCGCGACCGCCGCTCGGCAGCCCGGCCCCGGTCGCACCCCCGCCCGGCCCCGTCACGGGCCGCCCGTACGGCGCCGGAACCGGCGAACGGGCAACGGGCAACGGGCAACGGGCAACGGGCAACGGGCAACAGTCAGCCGGCGGGCAGGCGGTCAGCCGGCGGATTCCGGGCGGGCCTTCTTCTCCCAGGGGTAGGCGGTGGTCCGGGGGTCCGGCGCGGTGATCGCCTGCGGTCCCTCGCCGGACCGGGGCTCAGGAGCGGCGGCCGACTCGTACCAGGCGGGCTGCGCCGGTCCGGCCGCGGCCGTGTCCCGGTCGGAGGCGGTCCAGTGGCGCAGCGCGCCCGTCTCGACGTCGATCTGGGCGCTCAGCGTCTCCAGGTCGTCCTCGGCGAACCGCTGGGCCCGGTCGCGGGCGGCCTGCCGCAACGCGTCGGCCGAGCCGGTGATCCGCTCGGTCCGCTCGGCGAGCGCGGGCAGCTGCCCGGCCACGTACGCCTTGTCGGGCTCCCGCTCCAGGCGCTTGAGGTCCTCGTCCAGTTCGCGGCCGTGCGCGCTGAGGCGGCCGAAGAGGTCGAGCGACTCCCGCAGCGAGGCGTCCTCCACGGCCCCCGCCTGGAGCGCGTCCTGCGTGGCGCGCATCGAGTTGCGCAGCGAGAGCCGCAGCCTGGCCAGCTCGGCGGCGACCCCCACCTGCCCGAGGCTCTTGGCCCGCAGCGTGGTGTCCTCGACGGTGCGGCGGGCCTGGTCGAGGGTGCGGTCGACGCCGCGCTTGGCGGCCTTGGCGACCTTCACCGTGGCGTAGACGCCGAGCGCCACGAACGAGAGGAAGAGCAGCGCCAGGATCGTGACAATCGCGGCTTCCATATGCGTCGCTCCTCAGGCTCCGTCGGCGTCCCACGGCTGTGGTTCTTCCACGGTAAACGGAACGGGCAGGCCGAGGGTTCCATCGGAACCCCCAACCTGCCCGTAGGGGAAAACCCCTGGGTCCGTCACGGCACTCAGGCCACGATGTTCACCAGCTTCGGCGCGCGCACGATCACCTTGCGGATCTCGGCGCCGCCGAGGGCCGCGACGACGTGCGGGTCGGCCAGGGCCAGCGCCTCCAGGTCGGCGTCGGTGATCGACGGGGAGACCTCCAGGCGGGCCTTGACCTTGCCCTTGATCTGCACGACGCAGGTCACGGTCTCGTCGACCACGTACGCCGGGTCGGCGACCGGGAAGTCCTGGTGGACGACCGAGTCGGTGTGGCCCAGGCGGCGCCACAGCTCCTCCGCGATGTGCGGGGCGAGCGGGGCGACCAGCAGCACCAGCTGCTCGGCGACCTGGCGGGAGACCGCGCCGCCGGCCTTGGTCAGGTGGTTGTTCAGCTCGGTGATCTTGGCGATCGCCGTGTTGAAGCGCATCCCGGCCATGTCCTGGGCGACGCCGTCGATCGCCTTGTGCAGGGCGCGCAGCGTGTCCTCGTCGGGCGCGGCGTCGACGACGGTGACCTCGCCGGTCGTCTCGTCGACGATGTTGCGCCACAGGCGCTGGAGCAGCCGGTACTGGCCGACGACGGCACGGGTGTCCCACGGGCGGGAGACGTCCAGCGGGCCCATCGCCATCTCGTACAGGCGCAGGGTGTCGGCGCCGTACTCGGAGCAGATCTCGTCCGGCGTGACGGCGTTCTTCAGGGACTTGCCCATCTTGCCGAGGACGCGGCTGACCTTCTCGCCCTGGTACCAGTAGGCGCCGTCGCGCTCCTCGACCTCGGCGGCCGGCACCGCGATGCCGCGGGCGTCGCGGTAGACGAAGGCCTGGATCATGCCCTGGTTGTAGAGCTTGTGGAAGGGCTCGGCCGAGGAGACGTGGCCCAGGTCGAAGAGGATCTTGGACCAGAAGCGGGCGTACAGCAGGTGGAGCACGGCGTGCTCGGCGCCGCCGACGTACAGGTCGACACCGCCGGTGGGCATGCCCTCGCGCGGGCCCATCCAGTACTGCTCGATGGCCGGGTCGACGAGCTTCTCGTCGTTGTGCGGGTCCAGGTAGCGCAGCTCGTACCAGCAGGAACCGGCCCAGTTGGGCATGGTGTTGGTCTCGCGGCGGTACTTCTTCGGCCCGTCGCCCAGGTCGAGGGTGACGTTGACCCACTCCTCGTTGCGGGAGAGCGGGGTCTCGGGCTGGGTGTCGGCGTCGTCCGGGTCGAAGGTCCGCGGCGAGTAGTCCTCGACCTCGGGCAGCTCCAGCGGGAGCATCGACTCGGGCAGCGCGTGGGCGACGCCGTCCTCGTCGTAGACGATCGGGAAGGGCTCGCCCCAGTACCGCTGGCGGCTGAACAGCCAGTCGCGCAGGCGGAAGTTGACGGTGCCCTCGCCGATGCCGCGGTCGGCCAGCCAGGCGGTGATCCTCGCCTTGGCGTCGACGACCCCGAGGCCGTCCAGGGAGATCTCGTCGTTGGCGGAGTTGATCAGCTTCGCCTCGTACGAGCCGAAGGCGTCGTCCCAGGTCGACGGGTCGGTGCCGCGGTCGTCGCTCGGCTCGACGACGCAGCGCATCGGCAGCTCGAAGGCGCGGGAGAAGGCGAAGTCGCGGGAGTCGTGGGCGGGGACGGCCATGATGGCGCCGGTGCCGTAGCCCATGAGGACGTAGTCGGCGATGAAGACGGGGACCTGCTCGCCGCTGACCGGGTTGGTCGCGTAGGCGCCGGTGAAGACGCCGGTCTTCTCCTTGGCGTCGGCCTGCCGCTCGACGTCGGACTTGGAGGCGGCCTGCTTGCGGTAGGCGTCGACGGCCTCGCGGGGGGTGGCGTGCCCGCCGGTCCACACGGCGTGGGTGCCCTCGGGCCACTCGGCCGGGACGATCTTCTCGACCAGGTCGTGCTCGGGCGCCAGGACCATGTAGGTGGCGCCGAACAGGGTGTCCTGGCGGGTGGTGAAGACGGTGATGGCGCCGGTGTCGCCGACCTGGAAGTCGACGCGGGCGCCCTCGGAGCGGCCGATCCAGTTGCGCTGCTGCAGCTTGATGGCCTCGGGCCAGTCCAGGCCGTCCAGGTCGTCCAGCAGGCGGTCCGCGTAGGCGGTGATGCGCATGTTCCACTGGCGCAGCTTGGCCTTGAAGACGGGGAAGTTGCCGCGCTCGGAACGGCCGTCGGCGGTGACCTCCTCGTTGGCGAGGACGGTGCCCAGGCCGGGACACCAGTTGACCGGCGCGTCGGAGGCGTACGCCAGGCGGTACTCGCCCAGGACGCCGTCGCGCTCGGCGGCGGACAGCTCGGACCACGCGCGCGTGGTGCCGGGGATCTCGCGGGTGCCGTTCTCGAACTGCTCGATCAGCTCGGCGATCGGGCGGGCCTTCGCGGCCTCGGTGTCGTACCAGGAGTTGTAGATCTGCAGGAAGATCCACTGGGTCCACTTGTAGTAGTCCGGGTCGATCGTGGCGAAGGACCGGCGCTTGTCGTGGCCCAGGCCCAGCCGGCGCAGCTGGACCTTCATGTTCTCCATGTTGGCCTCGGTGGACACGCGCGGGTGCGTGCCGGTCTGCACCGCGTACTGCTCGGCGGGCAGGCCGAAGGCGTCGAAGCCGAGGGTGTGCAGCACGTTGTACCCGGACATGCGCGCGTGGCGGGCGAAGACGTCCGTCGCGATGTAGCCGAGCGGGTGGCCGACGTGGAGGCCCGCACCGGAGGGGTACGGGAACATGTCCATGATGAACTTCTTGGGACGGGCGGCGACCTCGGGGTCGCCCGCCAGGTCGCCGGAGGGGTTCGGCGCCTCGTAGGTGCCCTCGGCGTCCCAGGCGTCCTGCCAGCGTGCCTCGATGTCGGCGGCCATGGCCGCCGTGTAGCGATGCGGGGCCGCCGTCTCGGCGGCCGTGTTGATCTCGGTCATGGTCCTAGAAGCTCCATCGATCGTCTCTGCCCACTGCCACGAACTGCCACGAAATGAAAAATCCCCTCGCACAGGAGGGGACGCCGCGCCGACTCCGACGGGATGTCTTCCGCCCGTCGGGACTGATCAGCGCGGCTCGATAAGCAGGAGGCGTACGGCACGCATGGCGCCAGGGTACCGCAGGGCCCACACGGGCCGCATCGATGTCCACAGGGCGGCGCGGCCCTTCCGGCGCGTCCCCGGACACGAAGAAGCGGGGGGTGGGGGGGGGGGGTGCCCCGTCGGGTGTGTTGTGGGAATGTTTTTTTTAGTACA
>NZ_JBEZUZ010000078.1:6990-39984 GCF_040636735.1 Streptomyces sp. NPDC035033
GGGCGGCAATCAGACTACCGCAGAAGTGCGGCTAGACACCCGCACCGGATGACCCGCTTCTCTTCTGTGGAGCTAAGGAGAATTGAACTCCTGACCTCTTGCATGCCATGCAAGCGCTCTACCAACTGAGCTATAGCCCCTCGTGCGGCATTCAGCGTACCGCAGAAGTGCGGCGAGCCACCCGCTACGGATGGCCCGCTTGCCTTCTGTGGAGCTAAGGAGAATTGAACTCCTGACCTCTTGCATGCCATGCAAGCGCTCTACCAACTGAGCTATAGCCCCTCGTGATCGTCCGCCCGGCTCCCTCGCGGGTCTTCCTCGCGGCGACGGACAGAACAGTAACCGGCCGCCGGGCAGATCTCCAAATCCGTTTCTCCGGGACTGTCGGAGGCGCCGGGTAGGGTCGCCGTCTGTGTCTCCCTCAGCGCCTTCTCCGTCCCGTGCCCGCCCGTGGCCCCTGGTCGCCGCCGCGGCGGCCTGTCTGATCTCGTTCGCGGCCTTCTGGGTGGCGCAGCGCGTCGCCCACGTGAACATGCTCGACGTGATGGTCTACCGGGCCGAGGCCGAGACGCTCCGGGCCGGCGGCGACCTGTACGCGATGCGCGCCACCTCGGCGAACCTGGCGATGACCTACCCGCCGTTCGCCGCCGTGCTGTTCCTGCCGCTGACCCTGGTGGACGTCCCGCTGATGCGGACGCTCTCCACGGCGGGGAACCTGCTGCTGGTGGTGGCCCTGGTGGGGCTCTCGCTCCGGCTGGTCCGCCCGGCGCTCGCCGCGCCCGCGCGACGGGCCGATCTGTGGCGTACGGCGCTGTGGGTCGCGGCGGTCGTGGTCTGGTGCGAGCCGGTGTGGACGACGCTCCGGTACGGGCAGATCAACCTGCTGGTCGCGGTGGCGGTGCTGTGGGACCTCACCCGGCGCGAGGGCAGCCGCCGGGCCGGCCTCGGCATCGGCCTGGCGACCGCGGTGAAACTCACACCGGGGCTCTTCGTGGTGCTGCTCCTCGCCGCGGGCCTGCTCCTGTGGCGGCGGGACCGGGCGATGAACCAGTGGCTGCGCGCCGCGCTGACCGCGACCGGGACCTTCCTGGTCACGACGCTGGCCATGGCGGTGGCGCTGCCCTCGGACTCGAAGACCTTCTGGACCCGGACGCTGTTCGAGACGGGCCGGGTCGGGCACGCCGAGGAGACCGCCAACCAGTCCCTCAGCGGGGTGCTCGCCCGGCTGATGCACACGGACGCGCCCGGCCTGTGGTGGCTGGCGGCGGCGGTGCTCCTGGGCGGCGCGGCGATGGTGCTCGCGGTGCGGGCGGCGGCGCGCGGCGACCGGGCGGTGGCCGTGGTGATCACCGCGTTCACGGCGCTGATGGTCTCCCCGATCTCCTGGTCCCACCACTGGGTCTGGTGCGTGCCGCTGCTGATCCTGCTGTACGACCGCGCCCCGCGCGCGTGGCTCACGACGGGCGCGGTGGCCCTGGCCTTCGCCTCGTTCGCGCTGTGGTGGGTGCCGCACGACCCGGGCCGTCCCGAACTCGACCAGAACGCGGGACAGATGCTGCTGTCGGCGGTCTATCCGCTCACGGCGACGGCGGTCTTCGCCGGGTACGCGCTGGCGGTGCGGCGGAGCCGCCGGCCGGGGGCCGTCAAGGGCGCGGAGAGCGCGGAGGCCCCCGGGGAGACCGTCGTGGTCCGGGAGCCTCAGGCCGTGGCGAAGGAGTAGAACCGCTTGAGGGTGCAGTGCTCGTCGAGGAGCCGGCCGTAGATCGGCTCCCCCTCGAGTTCGCGGTAGGTCTCGATCGGGTCGCCTTTTATGATCAGCGCCCGCGCGCACTCCTCGCACCAGTACTGGTAGTCCGGGTTGACGGGGTCCATGTCCCGCACGATGGGCGTGCCGCTGCCGCACCAGTCGCACTTCCGCCTGTGCGCACCCAAAGGCCACCCTCCCGTCCGGATCCTGGTCCCCCTCCGGCCGTCCGATTCTGCCACGGCCGGGCGGCGGCCCAGAAGTGACAGAACGACAGATCCCGCCCCCCTGGTGGGGGACGGGATCCGGTGACTGTGGAGCTAAGGAGAATTGAACTCCTGACCTCTTGCATGCCATGCAAGCGCTCTACCAACTGAGCTATAGCCCCTCGTGTTCTTCGCGCTCAGCGCTGCGAACAAGAAGAACTCTAGCCGGTGACCTGCCGGAAAGGGAAATCCGGGCCCCGGGGGCCCGGGCCGGGCGTCAGGTGTCGTCGCCGAGGACCGGCTCGGGCAGCGAGCCGGCGTTGTGCTCCAGGAGGCGCCAGCCGCGCGCGCCCTCGCCGAGGACGGACCAGGAGCAGTTCGAGAGGCCGCCCAGGCCCTCCCAGTGGTGCGGCTCCAGGCCGAGGAGCCTGCCGATGGCGGTACGGATGGTGCCGCCGTGGCTGACCACCACCAGGGTGCCGTCCTGCGGCAGCTTGTCGGCGTGTTCCAGGATCACCGGGGCGGCCCGGTCGGCCACCTCGGTCTCCAGCTCGCCGCCGCCCCGGCGCACCGGCTCGCCGCGCTTCCAGGCGGCGTACTGCTCGCCGTACCGCGCGACGATCTCGTCGTGCGTCAGCCCCTGCCACTCCCCCGCGTACGTCTCACGCAGCGAGGCGTCGTGGGCGACGTCGAGGCCGGTGAGCGCGGCCAGCTCGGCGGCGGTGGCCGCCGTCCGCTTCAGGTCGGAGGCGACGATCGCGTCGGGGCGGAGGGCGGCGAGCAGCCGGGCGGCACGGCGGGCCTGGTGGACGCCGGCCTCGGTGAGCTCGATGTCGGTCGAGCCCTGGAAGCGGCGCTCCAGGTTCCAGGCCGTCTGGCCGTGGCGCCACAGGACGATACGGCGGCCGGTGCCGCCCTTGGCGGCGCTCAGCTCAGCTCACCGTCCGTCCTGTCGGCACCGGTCAGGGCGGCGTGCTCGGCCGCCTTGCCGCGGGTCTTCACGGCGTCCTCGGGCAGCGGCAGCTCGGGGCAGTCCTTCCACAGCCGCTCCAGGGCGTAGAAGACCCGCTCCTCGCTGTGCTGCACGTGGACGACGATGTCGACGTAGTCGAGGAGGATCCAGCGGGCGTCGCGGTCGCCCTCGCGGCGGACCGGCTTGGCGCCGAGCTCCTTCTGGAGCCGCTCCTCGATCTCGTCGACGATCGACTTGACCTGGCGGTCGTTGGGCGCGGAGGCGAGCAGGAAGGCGTCGGTGATCGACAGCACATCGCTGACGTCGTACGCGATGATGTCGTGAGCGAGCCGGTCGGCCGCCGCCTGGGCGGCGGTGTTGACGAGCTCGATGGAGCGATCAGTGGCGGTCACAAGCAGGCTTTCGTCGGCGGTCCAGTACCCCTCCAGGGTCTCACGGACCGCCGACGACCCCGCAAACGATTACGGGGCGCCCGGGATCTCGTAGTCCCGGCCGAGGACGACGGTGACCGCGGCGCTGCCGGAGGGCTTGCCCTTGGCGACCGCGTCGGCGGGCAGACCGAGGGTCTTGGCGACCTCGACGGCCGTGGCCTTCTGGGCGTCGTCGCCGTACACGACCTCGGACTTCTCCCGGCTGTCGGTCCTGCTGCCGCCGGCGAAGGCGTAGCCGCCGTTGACCAGGACGACCCGGGCCGCCTCGACGGCGTCCTCGCCGGTGCCGTCCTTGATCGAGACCCGCGGCACCCCGCCGGCGTCGAGGACGGTGACCTTGCCGCCGAGGATGTCCTTGACGACGCTGTCGCCGGCGCCCTCGGTGAGCGCCCCGTCCTGGCCGACGGGCAGCAGCGCCGTCTTGTAGGCGCCGGTCTTGGCGTGGTCGGCGAGCTTGGCGAGGGAGGCGCCGAGGTCCTTCTCGGGGAGGGACGGGTCGGCGATCTGCTGGAGGTACTCGATGGCGCTGGTGGCGTTCGCGGCGTCGCTGGGCATCTTGCGCAGCACGCCGCCGACGACCTGGCCGAAGCGCTGGAGCTGCTTGGCCTCGGCCTCGCCGGGGGCCCGGTAGGTGGCGTAGGCGACGGCGGCGCGGCCGGTGAGGGTCTGCTGCTCGCCCTTGGCGACGAGCGGGTCGGCGCCCTTCCCGGCCTTGGGGTCGGGGACGGCGGTGTCGGTGTCGGCCTCGATGCCGCCGAGGTACTCGACGAGGTTCTCCAGGTACGGCGTGTCCAGGCGCCAGGTTCCGGCGATCTTGGCGCCGAGGAGGTTGTAGAGGGCTTCGCGGGTGCCGCTGGAGCCGTCCTCCTCGACGGACTTGCCGAGGGTGGTGGTGGTGCCGTCGGCGTCGGCGACGGCGAGCGCGTTGGGCAGCAGGACGGTGGTGCCCTGCTGGGTGGTGGTGTTGTCCACGAGGAGGGCGGTGGAGGTGCCGCCGCCCCGGGTGTCGTGGAGGTGGAGGACGATCGTGTCGCGCCGCTGCGGGCCGGTGGCGGCGGCCCGCGACCGCTCCTCGGGGTCGCCGGTGCCCGGGAGCAGGCCGGCGGACCAGAGGTAGCCGAGGCCGCCGACGGCGGCGAGGACGAGGACGACGACGAGGGCGATCACCCGGTTGCGGCCGCGCCGGCGGGCCTCCTCGCGGCGCTCCGAGCGGCTCTCGGTGAACTTGAGCCAGTCGATGACGTCCTCGGAGTCCTCGTCGGGCTCCTCGATGAAGGAGAACTGCTCGGTGCGGTACTCCTTGTCCTCGTCGGCGTCCGGCCGGCGGGGCGCCCTGGCGGCGGGGACGGACGGTTCGGCGGCGGGCGGCTCGGGGGCGGGCCGCTGGCCGGGGACGCCGGCCGGGGCGGCGGCGACGGGCGCCGCGGGCTCGGCGGCGGCCTGCCACTGCTGCCCGCCGCCGTAGGTCTCGTACGGGTCGTGGCCGGGCTGGGCGTAGCCCTGCGATCCGGCGTAGGGGTCGTACGCGGGCTGCTGAGGGGTCGGGGGCTGCTGCTGGGCGTAGGGGTCGTAGCCGTACGCCTGCTGCTGACCGGCGTACGGGTCGTACGGGTCGTACGCGGGCTGCTGCGGGGCCTGGGCCTGCTGCTGGTACACCGGCTGCCCGTACGCGTCGTAGCCGATGATCTGCGGCTGCTGCGGGTAGTACGGGTCGTACGGGTTCTGCTGGTCGTTCACCGGTGCCCCTCCCCGGGACTCACTCGCCGCGGTACAGCTGACGCTTGTCGATGTAGCGGACCACGCCGTCCGGGACGAGATACCAGACGGGGTCGCCCTCCGCGACCCGTGCGCGGCAGTCGGTGGACGAGATGGCGAGGGCGGGGATCTCGACGAGGGAGACGCCGCCCTTGGGCAGTCCGTCGTCGGTGAGGTCGTGGCCCGGCCGGGTGACGCCGATGAAGTGGGCGAGGGAGAAGAGTTCCTCCGCGTCGCGCCAGGTGAGGATCTGCGAGAGCGCGTCGGCCCCGGTGATGAAGAAGAGGTCGGCGTCGTCGTTGAGCGAGTGCAGGTCGCGCAGGGTGTCGATGGTGTAGGTGGCGCCGCCGCGGTCGATGTCGATGCGGCTGACCGAGAACTGCGGGTTGGAGGCCGTGGCGATGACCGTCATCAGATAACGGTCCTCGGCGGGCGACACGGCCTTGTGGCTCTTCTGCCACGGCTCCCCGGTCGGTACGAACACCACCTCGTCGAGGTGGAACAGGGCGGCGACCTCGCTGGCCGCCACCAGGTGTCCGTGGTGGATCGGGTCGAACGTCCCGCCCATCACGCCGAGGCGGCGCTTGCCGCGGCCGCCAGTAGGCACTTCCTGCTCTCCCATGCGTGCAGAGCCTACTGGCACGGCGGCGGACGCCGGCTCAGCGGCCTCCCGGTCGGCGTCCGGCTCAGCGGTCGCGGTTGAAGCGGGTGGTGATCCAGAGCAGCAGCATCAGCGCGAGGAAGGCGCCACCACCCGTGACGTACGGGTTGAGGCTGTCGTGGTTGCCACCGTGCTCGGCGCCCTCGGAAGCAAGCGTGACGAGGTTGGCGGCGGTGCTGTGGAGGCTCATCTTCGGCAGGACCTATCCGATCGGGGGTGGGAGCGGAGACTTCGCGCACATCGTATGCGGGCCGTCCCGGCTGTCTCACGCCGACTCAGGCGTTGGCGTCCCCGGCGTCCTCCGAGGCCCCTCGGGCGGGGGCGTCGGCGGGCCGGTCCGCCGACTCGCCGCCGCCGTAGCCGCGGAGCAGGAACCAGGCGAGGAGGGCGCCGCCGACCATGGAGATCAGCAGGACGACGCGGAGCGTGTCGCCCGGTCCCTGCTGCGCCGCGGCGGCGATCCCGGTGAGGGCGGCGGTGGCCGCGACGGTGTCCGGCATGGGGGTCGTGCTCCCTCGTTGTCCACAGGGCCCGAGTTGTCCACAGGCTCCGGGCACACGGTAGCGCCCTCGCCTAGGGTGGGTCGTGTCAGGGGGACGAGTACCGACTCGTACGGATGGACAGGGGGCGTTCATGACCGGAAACACCGGGAACACCGGAAACACCGACGAGGACCGCCCGGGAGGCGTGCCGAGCAGGCGGCGCAGGCGGTTCCCCGGCATCTCCTCTCGGGCCTACGAGCACCCGGCGGACCGTTCGGCGCTGGTGGCGCTGAGGAAGCTGAGCGGTTTCGACGCGGTGTTCAAGACGCTGAGCGGGCTGCTGCCCGAGCGCAGCCTCAGACTGCTCTACCTCTCCGACTCCGTCCGGGTGAGCGACGCGCAGTTCTCCCACCTCAACGACATGCTGCGGGACGCCTGTTACGTCCTGGACCTGGACCGGGTCCCGCCGATGTACGTGACGCAGGACCCGGTGCCGAACGCGATGTGCGTGGGCCTGGACGAGCCGGTGATCGTGCTGACGACGGGGCTGGTCGAGCTGCTCGACGAGGAGGAGATGCGGGCGGTGATCGGCCACGAGGTCGGTCACGCCCTGTCGGGCCACGCGGTCTACCGGACGGTGCTGCTCTTCCTGACGAACGTGGCGCTGAAGGTGGCCTGGATCCCGCTGGGGAACGTGGCGGTGATGGCGATCGTGACGGCGCTGCGCGAGTGGTTCCGCAAGTCGGAGCTGTCGGCCGACCGGGCGGGGCTGCTGGTGGGGCAGGACCTGCGGGCCTCGATGCGGGGTCTGATGAAGATCGCCGGCGGCAACCACCTGCACGAGATGAACGTGGACGCGTTCCTCGCCCAGGCGGACGAGTACGAGAAGGCCGGTGACCTGCGGGACTCGGTGCTGAAGATCCTCAACGTGCTGCCGCGCTCGCACCCCTTCACCACCGTGCGGGCGGCGGAGCTGAAGAAGTGGTCGGAGAGCCGGGACTACCAGCGGCTGATGGACGGCCACTACCCGAGGCGCTCGGAGGACAAGGACACCTCGGTCACGGATTCCTTCCGGGAGTCGGCCGGGCACTACGCGCAGACGGTGAAGGACAGCAAGGATCCGCTGTTCAAGCTCGTCGGGGACATAGCCGGCGGGGCCGGTGACCTCGCGGGTGACCTGGGCGGACGGCTGCGGACGGTCTTCGGCGGCGGTGCGGCGAAGGAACCGGGCAAGGGCACCGGCGAGAAGCCGGGCGAGGGCCCGGGCGAGAGCCCCGGCGCCTAGGCCGTTCCTTCCGGGTCATGCCGGGCGCGGGCCGCCGGGCCGGGGCGTCAGGGCTCGGGCCGGGGCGTCAGGGCTCGGGCTCGGCCGTCAGGGCTCGGGCTGGGCGGCCGGGGCGAGGGCTCCGCAGAGGGCGGGGGCCGCGGGCCGGTCGGTGGCGTAGGGGTCGGTGAGGGCCGGCCCGCTCGTCGCCGGGGCCTCGGCGCCGGCCAGGAGCGGCCTGAGCCCGCCGTCGGTGCCGGCGCCGCAGGCCTGCGGTCCGGCTTCGACGGTGCTGGTCAGCAGCTCGGCCCGGTGCATGCGCAGGTCCTCGCGGTCGAAGCGGAGGTGCAGGGTGCGGTGGACCGTGAAGAGGGAGGCGTCGGGGGTGGCCCCCGGGGCCTGGACGGCGGGGCGCAGCGCGTAGGTGAAGGTGTGGTCGGCGGTGACGTCCAGGGTGTCGGGGGCGACCTCGGCGAAGCGGAGGGTGCCCTGGACGCGGGGCGCGGGTTCGGCGACGACGACCTGACGGGGGTCGAAGCGGACCACCCAGGCGGCGACGGCGTGCCGGCCGTCGTCGGCGGGCGAGGAGACGCTGCGGTCGAACTGGGCGAGCTGGTCGGGGTCGATCAGCAGGCGGGCGGGGCGGACGGTCTGCCCGGCGAGGACCTCGGGCTCCAGGGAGGAGGCGACGAGGTAGTCCTTGGCGATGCGGAGGGCGGTGACGACCTGGCCCTCGGAGAAGTGGGTGGTGCGGGCGGCGACGGGGAGGTTGATGCCGGCGGTGCCGGTGCGGTACTCGGCGGCGGGGCTGCGGGCGAGGAGCCGGGCGGGGTCGCCGCCGGGGACGGGACCCCGGGGGGCGAGCGGGACGAAGGTGGTGCGCAGCGGCTCGGCGCGCTGGTCGGGCGGCGGCTGGTAGGGGTTGCGCAGGCCGAGGTAGACGGCCGTGCCGAAGGCGAGGAGGATCAGCAGGACCAGGAGGAGGGCCTGGCCGGAGCCGCCGCGGCGGCCGGTGGGGCCGGGCCGGCTGCGGACGGCGAGCGCGTGCTCGCCCATCCGTTCCCGGGCGGAGTACTCCTGGAGGTGGGCAGCGCGGACGAACGCCTCGTCGAAGACGAGGGACCGGTACTCGTCCTCTCCGCCGGGGAGCCCCTCGGGAGTCCCCTCAGGCGGGTCGCCACGCCCTGCCATACCTTCAGGGTAGGTCGGCGGGGGCTTCGGTAAACGCCCAGGTACACGACAAGTTCGGAAGTTTTCCGCCGTCGGGGTGGCGGTCCCGGCGGCCCGTGCCGCCGTCCGGGTGGTGTCAGGGGGCGGGGGAGCCGGTCGGGACCGGCGGGGGCGTCCGGTGGGCGGCCGGAGGGCGGCCCGCGGCCGTCGGGGCGGCGGTGGTCGCGGGGGCGCCGGTGAGGACCGGCACCGGGGGCCCGGCGGCCGGGGAGGCGGCGGGCGGGGCCGGGTTGGGCCGGTCGACGCCGGTGGAGGCCGGGGGGACCCGGTCCTGCCGGTTGGCGGCGGCGCCCCGGTAGACGGCGGTGAAGGCGAGGGCCACCATGCCGACGCCCATGAGGAGGGCGAGGATCCAGGCGACCGGGCGGTGCCAGCGGGCGCTGCCCCGGTAGGGGCGCAGGGCGCCGCCGTGGGGGCCGTAGGGGCTGGCTTCGTCGCCGATGTCGTCGGGCTCGTAGGTGAGGCCGACGGGGTCGCGGCCGTCGTCGTAGGGGTCCTCGTCGCCGGCGCCCCGGAGGGCCCGGGCGCGGGCGGACTCGGCTTCCGCGCGGGCTTGGGCGGCGGCGAGGAGGCGTTCGACGGCCGTCGGCTCGTGGACGGCCGCGGCCCGGACGAACTCCTCGTCGAAGACCATGTCCCAGCGGCCCTCGTCGGCGCCTCCGCGCTCGTCGTCGGGCTCCCAGCCGTTCGGGGACGGCCTGCCCCCCACGTCGTCCGGCACGGATTCAGAGTAGACCGGGGATGTGGTTTTGGGCAGGGAGAGTGCGAAGTCTCCCCGCCCGTGACGACCGTACCGACCCGTACCGAAAGGAGGGGTGCGCGGTGGTGTTACCGGATGTGACCGTCGCCGGTCACGATGTACTTGGTGGAGGTGAGCTCCGGGAGGCCCATCGGGCCGCGGGCGTGGAGCTTCTGGGTGGAGATGCCGATCTCGGCGCCGAAGCCGAACTCTCCGCCGTCCGTGAAGCGGGTGGAGGCGTTCACGGCCACCGTGGTGGAGTCGACCAGCTGGGTGAAGCGGCGGGCCGCGGCCTGCGAGGTGGTGACGATGGCCTCGGTGTGGCCGGAGGTCCACATCCGGATGTGTTCGACGGCCTTGTCGAGGGAGTCGACCACGGCGGCGGCGATGTCGTGGGAGAGGTACTCGGTCTCCCAGTCCTCGGGGGTGGCCGGGACGACGGTGGCCTTGGTGCCCTCGGCGTGGGCGAGGACCCGCTCGTCGGCGTGGACGGTGACGCCGGCCCCGGCCAGCGCGTCGAGGGCGCGGGGCAGGAAGGCGGCGGCGATGTCCTGGTGGACGAGGAGGGTCTCGGCGGCGTTGCAGACGCTGACCCGCTGGGCCTTGGAGTTGATCAGGATGTCGACGGCCATGTCGAGGTCGGCGTCGGCGTCGACGTAGACGTGGCAGTTGCCGGTGCCGGTCTCGATGACCGGGACGGTGGACTCCTCGACGACCGTGCGGATGAGGGAGGCGCCGCCGCGGGGGATGAGGACGTCGACGAGGCCGCGGGCGCGCATCAGCTCGCGGACGGAGTCGCGGGACTCGCCGGGGACGAGCTGGACCGCGTCGGCGGGCAGCCCGGCGCCGCCGACGGCGTCGCGGAGGACCTTCACCAGGGCGGTGTTGGAGGCGTAGGCGGAGGAGGAGCCGCGGAGCAGGACGGCGTTGCCGGCCTTGAGGCAGAGGGCGGCGGCGTCGACGGTGACGTTGGGGCGGGCCTCGTAGATGATGCCGACGACGCCGAGGGGGACGCGGACCTGGCGGAGGTCGAGGCCGTTGGGGAGGGTCGAGCCGCGGACGACCTCGCCGACCGGGTCGGGCAGGGCGGCGACGTCGCGGACGTCGGCGGCGATGGCCCGGACCCGCTCGGGGGTGAGGGTGAGCCGGTCGATGATCGACTCGCTGGTGCCGGCCTCGCGGGCCTTGGCGATGTCCTCGGCGTTGGCCTCGACGATCTCCGCGGTGCGGACCTCGAGGGCGTCCGCGATGGCGAGGAGGGCTTCGTCCTTGGCCGCGCGCGGCAGTGGCGCGATCTGTGCGGCGGCGCCACGGGCCCGGTAGGCGGCCCGGGTGACCGGGGTGAGGTTGTCGAGGGGCGTGAGCGAGGTCATGCCCGCAGGGTACTGGCACGGGCGGGCCGACCCCGCACGTACGACGGGCACGTCCCGCAGTGCGAGACGCGCCCGTGTCACCGTGCGGACTCCGGGGCGGCCGCCCCCGCGGCCCCGGGCTCCGGCCGGAAAGGACTCCCCCGCCGGAAGGGACTCCACGGCCGAAAAAGGTCCCACGGCCGGAAGGGGCCTCACGGCCGGGAGAGGCCCCGCGGCCGGAAGGGGGGCCTCGGCCGGAAGGGGCTCAGTAGGGGTGGACGCCGACCGGGGCGGCGGGCGGCGGGCCGTAGCCCTCCGCGATCCGCTGGTGGTAGGTCTCCCGGTCGATGACCTCCAGGCCGACGATCTCCCAGGGCGGGAGCTTCGCGGTCTGCCGGTGCTCGCCCCACAGGCGCAGGGCGACGGCGGCCGCGTCGTGCAGGTCGCGGGCCTCCTCCCAGTACCGGATCTCGGCGTGGTCGTTGGCGTAGCGGCTGGTCAGCAGGAAGGGGTGGTCGTGGGCCAGCTGTTCGAGCCCGCGGCGCACCTCCTTCAGCGGTGCCTCGGCGCCGGAGACGCTGAGGGTGACGTGCCACAGCTTGGACAGGGGGCGCTCCCCCGCGCCGCCGTCCCGTGTGCCCGTCTCGGCTGCTGTGCTCTCGCCTTCCGTGGTCCTGCCCCGTGCCGCGTCGAAGTCGGCTCCGGCCTCGACACTCGTCAGGGCGCGTTCGGCCGTCCCGCGGGGCAGTGCCCCTGGGCGCGCTCGTCTCACCGGCGGCCTCCTGTGTGATGCGTGTGGTGCTGTACCCCGCGTTGCTCGTTACCCCCGAGACAAAGTTGACCAGTCCGAGCCGCCGCATGGGGCGGTTTTGGTAAAGGTCCCTTCCGGATGGCAGGAGTTTCAGCCGTTTCGGCGGCGGTTTCGCAAGGGCTTCCGTACCGGGACGGGTCGGTTTCCGGCCGGGGCTCAGTCGAGGACGACGAGGTCGTCGCGGTGGACGACCTCGCGCTCGTACTCGGGGCCGAGTTCCCGGGCGAGTTCGCGCGTGGAGCGGCCCAGCATCCGGGGGAGCTCCTTGGCGTCGAAGTTGACGAGGCCGCGGGCGACGGGGCGGCCGGCGGCGTCGCGGAGTTCGACGGGGTCGCCGGCGACGAAGTCGCCCTCGACGGCGGCGATGCCGGCGGCCAGCAGCGACTTCTTGCCCTCGACGACGGCCCGGACGGCCCCGTCGTCGAGACCGAGGGAGCCCTGCGGGGTGGAGGCGTGGGCGAGCCAGAGGAGGCGGTCGGCGGAGCGGCGGCCGGTGCGCTGGAAGTACGTGCCGGTGTCGCGGCCGGCGAGGGCGTCGGCGGCGCGGCTGGCGGAGGTGAGGACGACGGGGATGCCGGCGGCGGCGGCGATCCGGGCGGCCTCGACCTTGGTGACCATGCCGCCGGTGCCGACGCCGGCCTTGCCGGCGGAGCCGATCTCGACGTGGGCGATGGACTCCGGGCCGGTGACCTCGGCGATCCGGGAGGTGCCGGGCTTGGACGGGTCGCCGTCGTAGAGGCCGTCGACGTCGGAGAGGAGGACGAGGAGGTCGGCGCGGACGAGGTGGGCGACGAGGGCGGCGAGCCGGTCGTTGTCGCCGAAGCGGATCTCGTCGGTGGCGACGGTGTCGTTCTCGTTGACGACCGGCAGCGCGCCCATGGCGAGCAGCTGGTCGAGGGTGCGGTAGGCGTTGCGGTAGTGGGCGCGGCGGCTGGTGTCGTCGGTGGTGAGCAGCACCTGGCCGACGCGGACGCCGTAGCGGGCGAAGGAGGCGGTGTAGCGGGCGACGAGCAGCCCCTGGCCGACGCTGGCGGCGGCCTGCTGGCGGGCCAGGTCCTTGGGGCGGCGGGTGAGGCCGAGGGGGGCGAGGCCGGCGGCGATGGCGCCGGAGGAGACCAGGACGATCTCCTTCTCGCCGCCGCTGCGGACCTTGGCGAGGACGTCGACGAGGGCGTCGACCCGGTCGGCGTCGAGGCCGCCGGAGGCGGTGGTGAGGGAGGAGGAGCCGACCTTGACGACGATCCGGCGCGCCTCGGTGACGAACGGGCGGGCCGCCGAGGGCGGGGTCGCGGTCCGCGGGGTCACGTCCTGTCGGTTCATGTCCTGCTGCACCGTCGCCATCTCCGTCGCCACCTGGGCCGTCCTCGCTCGCTGTCCGGCGCCGTGCGCTCCCGGCACGGTCGCGAGGGGCAATCTACGCGAGCCGGGACGGCTGCCGCTCCTCCATTCCGCTCTCCGGACCGTCGTCTTCCGCCCCGGGGGACCGGCTGACGAGGATCCTGCGGGAGATCAGATAGGTGAACGGGATGGCGACGACGGCGGCCACGAGCGGCGCGATCCGGTCGTCCATGCCGGCCCAGGTGACGAGCGCGTACAGGCCGGCGCTCTGCACGGCGTAGTTGGTGACGTTGGTGAGGGGGAAGAGGGCGAACTTCTTCCAGGTGGGGCGGGTGCGGTAGGTGAAGTAGGTGTTGAGGAAGAAGGAGCCCACCATGCTGAGCAGGAAGGCGAGGGTGTACGCGGCGAAGTACGGCATCCAGGGGTGCAGGAGCAGGTAGCAGCCGAAGAAGGTGCCGGTGTTGATCCCGCCCACCACGCCGAAGCGGATGATCTGGCCGAGCTGGTCTCGCATGGGCCCATCAGATCGCCGGGAGATGAACGGGACGTGCCGCGGGGGCGACGCCCGCACGGCGAACGGCCCCCTCGTACGGGGCGTACGAGGGGGCCGTCACGAAAGGGCCGCCGCGCGAAGGCCCGCACGGAGGGCCGTCACCGGGAGGCCCTCACGGGAGGGCCGTCACCACGAGGGCCGTCACCGAGGCGGCCCGCACGCGAGGGCCGTCACCGCCAGGGCCGTCTCCAGGGCGGCCCTCACGGGGCGAGCGGGCGGAGGCGCCGCGCGGGACCGGGATCAGCCGGCGGTGGCGCCGCGGCGGGCGGTCCAGCCCGCCCAGGCGGAGCCGATCATGTCGCGGACGTCGTGCCGGGCCTTCCAGCCCAGCTCGGCGGCGATGCGGTCGGCGGAGGCGACGACGCGGGCCGGGTCGCCGGGGCGGCGCGGGGTGACGACGGGCTCGGTGGTGTGCTCGGTGATCTCGTTGATCAGCTTGACCATCTCGGTGACGGAGACGCCCTCGCCGCGGCCGATGTTGACGGTGAGGTCGCGCGGCTCGCCGGCCGCGGCCCACTCGGCGAGCTTGCGGGCGGCGACGAGGTGGGCGTCCGCGAGGTCCTCGACGTGGATGTAGTCGCGGATGCAGGTGCCGTCCGGGGTGGCGTAGTCGTCGCCGAAGATCCGGGGGGCCTCGCCGGCGTCGAGCCGCTCGAAGACCATCGGCACCAGGTTGAAGACGCCGGTGTCGGCGAGCTCGGGGGTGGCCGCGCCGGCCACGTTGAAGTAGCGCAGGCAGGCGGTGGCGATGCCGTGCGCCTGGCCGGCCGCCCGGACCAGCCACTCGCCCGCGAGCTTGGTCTCGCCGTACGGGCTGAGCGGGAGGCAGGGGGTCTCCTCGGTGACGAGGTCGACGTCCGGCATGCCGTACACGGCGGCGGAGGAGGAGAAGAGGAAGTTGCGCACGCCGGCCGCGGCGACCGCCTCCAGGAGGACGGTGAGGCCGATGACGTTCTCGCGGTAGTAGTGCAGCGGCAGCTCGACGGACTCGCCGACCTGCTTCTTCGCGGCGAGGTGGACGACGCCGGTGACGGCGTGCTCGGCGAGCGTCCGGTCGAGCAGCTCGCGGTCCAGGGTGGAACCGACCACGAGGGGCACGCCCTCGGGCACCCGGTGGGCGTATCCGGTCGACAGGTCGTCGAGGACCACGACCCGCTCCCCCGCATCCGTCATGGCCCGGACCACGTGCGCGCCGATGTAACCGGCACCGCCGGTGATCAGGTACGTCATGCTCTCCCCACATCCCTCTGTCGCTGAGCACTGCGGCCACCACCGTACCTGTTGCCCGCCGGGCCGCCGGGGCGCCCGCGTCCGGGTCCCCGCCGCCCCGCCCCGAGGGGGCGCGTGAGCGGTGCCCGCGCGCCCCGGGGGCGGCCCCGGGAGGCGGCATACTGGTGCTGCTCACTCTCCGCATTCACACGTGTTCGAGGAGTAAACAGCAGTGCGAAATCCAGAGGCGCCCCGGCTGCTGGGGGTCTACCGCCGAGCCGTTCCCGAGCGGGTGCGGCGGGTCGTCGTCGCGCAGCTGGACGCCGATGTGCGCCGCCGCGTGAAGCTGCGCATCGCGAGCGGGACGGCCGCCGCCGAGCGCCTGCGCCAGGGCCGGCTGGCCCGGCGGTACGCGGCGCTCACCGCGGGCCCGGACCGCGCGGTGATCAGCGTCGGACGGGCGCCCAAGGTGGCCCTGGTCGCGGAGGGGATCACCCCGCTGCGGGCCCGCCGGGCCAATCTGGAGGCGGTGCTGGGCGCGCTCGCCGCGGCCGGCGTCCCGCACTTCTGCGTCCCCGGCACGTCGGACACCTCCTCCGCGGTGGCCGTGCGCGAGCGGGACCGGTCCGCCGTGCTCACCGCCCTCGCCGACGCCTGCGCGCGGGAGCCCGGCTACGTCGCCCCGGCCGGCGGGAACCGCCCGGCGGGCCGCGGCTCCCAGCCCGGTTTCGCCGCCGGGACCTGGCACCGGCTGCGCACCGCCTCCGTCCTGCGGCTCGTCTGGTACCGCGCCGACCCCACCCACCAGCTCAAGCTGGGCGATCCGTACGGCTGCGACGTGGAGTTCTGGCGCGAGGAGGGCGACGAGCTGACCGCGCCCCGTCCCGGCCGGGTGACCGCGAGCCTGCCCCGCGAGGGCCGGGTGGTCGAGGCCCCGGAGTCCTGCTTCACCGACTTCACCGACGTCCGGCCCGGCGCCGGGACCTCCCCCGCCGGCGCCCCGCTCGTGCCGGCCCGCGCCGAGACCGCCGTCGTCCGCTCCGACCAGGTCACCTTCCCCGTCGACGTCGTCTACACCTGGGTGGACGGCTCGGACCCGGAGTGGCTGCGGCGCCGCGCGGAGTACTCCGGCGAGGGGTACCACGCGGAGGCGGCCAACCCGGCCCGCTACCTCAGCCGGGACGAACTGCGCTACTCGCTGCGCTCCCTGCACCTCTACGCGCCCTGGGTGCGGAACATCTTCCTGGTCACCGACGACCAGACGCCGGCCTGGCTGGACACCACCGTCCCCGGCCTCCGCGTCGTCTCGCACAAGGAGATCTTCCGCTCCCCCGAGCTGCTGCCGACCTTCAACTCGCACGCCATCGAGTCCCAGCTGCACCACATCGACGGGCTCGCCGAGCACTTCCTCTACCTCAACGACGACGTGATGCTCAGCCGGGAGGTCACCCCCCGGGACTTCTTCCACGCCAGCGGGCTCACCAAGTTCTTCCCCTCCCCCGCCCTCGTGCCGCTCGGCGAGCGGAGCCTCGACGACCCGCCGGTGGCCGCCGCCGGCAAGAACAACCGCCGGCTGATCGAGGAGCGGTACGGCGCCGTCCTGGTGCAGAAGATGAAGCACATGCCGCACCCGCTGCGGCGCAGCGTGCTGGCCGAGATCGAGACGGAGTTCGCCGTCGAGTACGGCCGCACCGAGGCGAACCGCTTCCGCAGCGTCGACGACATCTCGATCGCCTCCTCGCTGCACCACTACTACGCCTTCCACACCGGCCGCGCGGTCCCGTCGACCGACCTGCCGTACGCGTACCTGGACCTGACCCACCCGTGGACGGAGACCCGGCTCGGCCGGCTCCTCGCCCGGCGCGACCGGGCGGTCTTCTGCGTCAACGACACGGTCTCGACGGAGCGGGACGCGGACGGCCAGAAGGACCTCATCACCCCGTTCCTGGAGGCGTACTTCCCGGTCCCGAGCCCGTACGAGAAGCGCTAGGCCGCCTCTTCCGGATCGTGCCGGGCTCGTGGCGCCCGGCACGCGGGAGAGGGGGCGTCCGGCCGGACGCCCCCTCTCCCGCACACGGCTTCCTCAGTCCTTCTCGTACGGCGAGCGCACCGGGAAGTACGCCTCCAGGAAGGCGCGCAGCACCCGGTCCTGCTCGTCCAGCGGCACCTCCGACTCCGCGGACTCGCCGACGCAGATGACGTCGCGGTGGCGGGCGGCGAGGAGCCGGCTGAGCGCCACGTGGTGCTTGTAGTCGCCGATGTTGGCGTACGCGGCGGAGATGCCGCCGGGCGAGGCCCTGCCGGTCAGATAGCCGTAGTGGTGGTGGAGCGAGGAGGTGATCGACAGGTCGGTCCGGCCGCGGAACGGCGTGGCGGCGGTCCGCGCGGTCTCCTCCGGCCAGCGCTCGGCGATCTCCGCGAGGACGCTGCGGCGCAGCGGGTGCGGGGTGTGCAGGAAGCCGTGGGTGGCGACCCGGCCGAACGCCTCCTCCAGGAGGACCTGGTTGTTCTTGGCGGCGACGAAGTAGCCCTCGGTCTCCTCGGAGACCTCGCCGGGCGGGACGGCGGTCGGCGAGCGGAAGAAGAGCGAGTTGCCGTTCGACTGGAAGAACTTGTTCGGCGCGAGGGGGCGGCCGAAGAACACGTCGTCGTTGACGTAGAGGAAGTGCTCCGACAGGCCCTCGATGCGGTGCAGCTGGGACTCGATGGCGTGCGAGTTGAAGCTGGGCAGCCAGTCCGGGTCGGCGAACAGCTCCCGGTGGCCGACCACTTCGACGTCCGGGTGGGAGGTGTCCAGCCAGGACGGCGTCTGGTCGTCGGTGACGAGGAAGATCCGCCGGATCCAGGGGGCGTGCGCGGCGAGCGAGCGCAGCGAGTAGCGCAGTTCGTCGCGGTTGCGGAAGCGGACGTCGCCGGACTGGGCGTCGTCGGTGGCCAGGCCCCGCTCGCGGCGGGCGGCGTCGCGCTTGGCCCGCCAGACGGGGTCGGTGTCGTCGACCCAGGTGTAGACGGCGTCGACGGGGAAGTCGACGTTCCACATGAGCCTCTTGGTGAAGACCTCCAGGGTCGGGTACTCCCGGCCGGCGATGGAGATCCGGGCGTCCCCGTCGAGGGAGGGCAGCCGGGGGCCGACCAGGGTGGTGCCGCGGGGGGCGGCGTACCAGCCGGTGTCGCCCTCCTCCTCGGACCAGAACTCGACGCCGCAGCCGTACACCGGCCCGTACCGCAGGGTCCGGCTGTCACTGACGAGCGGCTTGAAGATCCGCACGCCGGCGACCTCGGGCGCCGCGGTGAGGGTCTCGGCGAGGCGGGCGCCGGGGGCGGCGGTCCGGGGGGCGACGAGCTCGGCGTAGACCGGCCGGCCGTGGAGCTCGGTGCCGAGGGCGCGCAGCGCGCGTTCCCGGTCGGCCCGCTTGACGGCGAGGCGGTGGCTGACGGTCGTGGGGTCGTGGAGCAGGACGAAGGGGACGCCGTGCCGCTCCAGGGCCTGCGCGGTCAGCTCCAGGTTGATCTCGCCCATCCGCCAGGACGGCACGTCGTCGCGGACCTCGGCGAGCCGGCCGGCCGAACGGACCAGCGCCTTGGGGTCCTTGGCCTGGAGGATGACCTCGCGGGCCTTCTGCTCGTCGGCGGAGGGCGAGAGCTTGCTGATCGGCGCGGAGACGGCGAAGCTGCGGCTGCCGCCGGCCGCGACCCGGTGGGCGGCGCGGTCGGCGCGGGCGGCGGCGCGGGCGGCCGGGTCCTCGGCGGCCAGCGCGGTGAACAGCTCGTCCCAGCGGGCGGTGACGACCTCCGGGGCGAAGCGCTCGCGGGCCCCGGCGCGGGCGGCCGCGCCGTAGGCGGCGCGCAGTCCGTCGTCGCCCATGAGGCGGGAGAGGGCCGCGCCGAGCGAGGCGATGTCGTCGGCGGGCACCAGCAGGCCGTCCACCTCGTGGCGGACGATCTGGGACGGGCCGGTGAGGGTGTCGTACGCGACGACGGGGACGCCCGCGGTGAAGGCCTCCAGCATCACCAGGCCGAAGGACTCCACCCGTGAGGGCATCAGGCAGATCGCCGCCGTGGCCCACTCCTCGGCCATCCGGCGGCTGCGGCCGACGAGTTCGACCCGGTCGTGCACGCCGAGCCCTTCGACGAGCCGGCGCAGGGCGGCCAGCTGGGGGCCGTCGCCGAAGACCCGCAGCCGCCAGCCGGGGTGTTCGCCGGCGATCTCGGCGAAGGCCTGGACGGCGTGGTCGAGCTGCTTCTCCGGGACCAGCCGGCCGGCCACCACGATGGTCTTCGAGCCGAGGTCGGAGCGGGGCCGGTAGCCGTCGGGCATCGCGTTGGGGATGGTGGCGAGGCGCGGGGCGGCGGTGCCGAGCGACTCGGCGAACCAGTCGGTGGTCAGCTCGGTGAGCGAGACCAGGGCGTCGAGCCGGGGGGCGTGGGTGAGGAGCGGTTCGCCGGTGGCGCCGCGCAGCTGGGAGACCCGGTGCTCCTGGTGGACGACGGCCACCCGGGCGGGGGTGAGGGCGACGGCGGCGGCCATCAGGGCCGGGGTGGTGGTCACCAGGACGTCGGCGTCGAGCCTGGAGAGGGCGGCGGTCAGCTCGATGTCGGAGAGCCGGTCGAAGGTGGGCTCCCAGGCGGCCTGGATCAGCTCGCTGGGCAGCTTGGCGAGGGCCGCGCACTCGCCCGCGGTGAGCGCGGAGGGGCGCACGGGGCGCGGCGAGCGGCCGGTGCGGTCCACCAGGTAGCGGACGGTCACGCCCTTCGCCTCGGGCAGGAAGGGCTCCGTCTCCGTCCTGAACACGCTGAGGATCTCGACCTCGTGGCGCGGCGCCAGCTGGGCGGCCTGGGTGTAGGCGGCCATCTCGGTGCCGCCCATGGCGTCGCCCCAGGTGAGCAGGATGGTGATCTTCATACGCGTCCCTCCGCGCCGTCGGGGGCGCCTTCGAACCCGACGCAGGAGACGGCGAGCGCCCCGGCCGAGGTGATGTAGGCATGCACTCGGAGGAGCGAGCCGTCTTCCAGGGCGATGATCCGGAACGAGGTGCGGATCACCTGGTCGCGCCGGCGCAGGTCGGTGAGCCGGCGGCCGATCTTGAGGCCGGTGCGCCCCTGCTGGAGCTGGATGTCCCAGCGGTGGGCCCTGCGGCCGGAGACCATGCCGGCGAGCGGCAGGTCGAAGGCGAAGGAGTCGCCGTCCCACTCCAGCGGGGCCCGGACGACGGCGCCGCCGCCGCGCCGGACCGCCTGGGCGGTGTACGCGGCGGACGGGGCCTGCCGGGCGACGATCCGGCCGCGGACCGTGATCCGGTCCCAGCGCAGCGCGAAGGTGTCGAGTTCGGCCTGGTGGGCGGGGGCCCGGACCTTGAGGACGGCGAAGCCGTCGACCGAGCGCATCAGCCGGAAGTGGGCGCCGCCGGCCGGGTCCGGCGAGACGGGGGCGACCGGCCCGTCGGCGGCGGGGAGGGCCACGGCGGCGACGCCGGTGCGCCGCTCCTGCCCGTCGGGGCGGGTGAGGACGGCGGCGACGCGCCACAGTCCGGCGAAGAGGGCGGGGCCCGGGCGGCCGGGGCCGTACGCCTCGGCGTCGGGGCCGGCGGGCGGCTCGGGCGCGTCGGTGAAGCGGAGGGCCGTGGTCGCGGTGAGGAGGCGGGCGCCGTCGGCCTGCGGTTCGAGCTCCAGCGGCAGCCGGAAGACCCGTCCGCCGCGGGAGAGTTCGAGCCGGGCGGAGGCGATCTCGTCGGCGGGCGGGGCGAACAGCGCGACGTTGAGGGTGCGGCCGCCGAGGACGGAGAGGTGGAGCGGGCGGAGTGCGGGCCGGGGCGGGATCCCCCCGCCGAGCGCCGGCGCGGTGTGCATCCGCTCGACCCTGCGGCGCATCCTCACCGCCACCCGCCGGGCTCGTTTCGCGGCACCCACCGCATAGGGCAGCAAGGCGTCACTCACGACAATCCCGGCTTCCGTTCTGGGGGTTGACAGTCGGCGCCACATAGTGGCAAGGGCCCCCATCAAAGGCAAATCGGTGCCGAACCGTTTCGCGGGTGACGAGCCTCACGCCCGAGGAGGAAACCCCGAGGGTCATTTTTCCCCTCTGACCAGGGCAAACCCCTTGAAGAAACAGGAAGGCACGGGGGGCCATGGAACGCAGGACCACAGACGCCGCCGGCGCGCCGTCGCGGCGCGGGCTGCTCGCCTCCGCCGCCGCCGTGGCGCTCGCCGGGGCGGTCGGCGGCCTCGCCGGCGGACCCTCCTCCGGCCCCGTCCCGGCCGCCGGGGGCGGCGGCGCCGTCCCGGTGCGGCGGCTCGCCGACGGCCGGGGCGGGGAGGGCGCGGGCTTCGCCCTCGCCGAGCGGCCGGCGGTCCTCCAGCTCGTCGCCCACCCGGACGACGACCTCTTCTTCATGAACCCCGACCTCGTCCAGGACCTGACCGCCGGCATACCCGTGACCTCGGTGTACGTCACCGACGGCGGGTCCTTCGGCCGCAACGCGATACCCGGCGGGCCGCCGCCCGAGCCGAACGTGCCGGCCTACGTCTCCGCCCGCCAGCAGGGGCTCCGGCAGGCGTACGCGCGCATGCTCGGCGCGCCGCTCTTCACCGCCTGGGAGCGGAGCGCCCTCCCCCTGCCCGGCGGGCGGCTGGCGGAGGTGAACCGGCTCGCCCACGGGGGCCGCCGGGCCGAGCTGATCTTCCTCGATCTGCGCATGCACGCGCGCAACGGGCGGGCCGCCGTGAATCTCACCCGATTGTGGGACAGCCCGGGGGTCACGCTGCCCACCCAGCCGGCCCCCGAGTCGCCGGTGCGGCGGAGCTTCCCGTACACCCGCGGGGACCTCGTCGACACGCTCGTCCACCTGCTCGCGCACGTCCGGCCGACGCTGGTGCGCACCCTCGACCCGGACCCGGACGCGCAGGTCCACGACCGGCACCACCCGCGCGACAGCGACCAGCCCGGCTACTCCGACCACCCGGACCACACCGCCGCCGGGCTCTTCGCCTGGGCCGCGCTGGCCCGCTGGGGCGGGCGGGGCGGGCCCGGCGCCCGGACCCCGGCCTTCCGGACGGAGGCCTACCGCGGCTACTACAACCAGCGCTGGCCGTACAACCTGCCGCCCGCCACGGTCGCGCTCAAGGCGCGCTACCTCGACGCGTACGGGGGCGATCCCGGCTGGCAGTGCGGGAACCCGTCCGGCTGCGGCGACTACGCGCTGGGCGGGGCGGCGGCGCTCGCCTCGCGGAAGGGCTGGGTGCGGTCCACGCACCGGCGCCACCCGGGCGCGGGACCGCGGGCGCTGGCCGGGCCCGACGGACGCGTGAGCGTGTACGCGGTGCTGGGCACCCGGCTCGCGCGCTGGCGGCCGGCGGCGAAGGGCGCGGCCGGCTCCGGGCCGGGGGCCTTCGGGCCGCCGGAGGACCTGGGGGGCGGGCCGCTCGCGCCGGCGCTCTCCGTGGTGCGGGCGCCGGACGGCCGGCACCTCGTCCTCGGCCTCCGCTCCTCCTCTCCGGACGGGGCGGCGGGGCGGGACGCGCGCGAGGTCGTGCTGCTGCGGCAGCGGACGCCGGGCGGCGCGTTCGAGACGGAGTGGATCGGGCTCGGGAACCCGGAGACGGAGCCGCGCCGCACCCGGCTGACCGGCCCGCCGACCGCCGTGACCGGCGCGGACGGCCGCGTCCACGTCTTCGTGCGCAACGGGGACAAGGGCGTCAGCACCCGGGTCCTCGGCACGGACGGCGTCTGGTCGGCGTGGCGGGCGCTGCCGGGCGGCGGCATCCAGGAGGGGCTCGCGGCGACCGTCGACGGGCGGGGCCTCGTCCATCTCTTCGGCGCCGCCGCCGAACGGGTGGAGCACTGGGCGCAGCGCACCCCGGGCGGCGCGCTCCACCCGGCCGCGCGGCCGCCGGCCGGTCGTCCCGGGGACGTGCCGGAGGCGGTCACCGCGCCCGACGGCTCGGTCCTCCTCGCCTACCGGCGGGCCGCGAGCGACACCGTCGCCGTCGCCCGGCTGGCCCCGGGCCGCGGCCGCCGCTGGACGGCGCTCGGCAGCCCCTCGATACCCGGGTACGGCAGGGTCGCCGTCGCCCCGGCGGACGGCGGGACGCTGCTCGTCCCGGCCGGTACGGCCACCCCGTCGGCGTACGACCTGACGGGGGCCCGCACCACCCCGGCCGGCGCGTCCTCCTCCGCCGCCCCGGCCGGGACGCCGTTCCTCCTCGCCCCGCGCGCGGGCGCCCCGGTCGCCGTCACCCTCACCCCCCTCGGCACCCCCCTCCTCACCCCCCTGCGCCCCACGACCCCGGCCTGACCCGCCCCGGACGCGCAGAACCCCCGGCGGCCGAAGCCGCCGGGGGTTCCCCGGCACGACCGGGCAGGGCCCGGCTCCCGCTAGAACGGGTTGAACTCGTCGTACTCGCGGTCCGCCTCGTCGTGCTCCGCCTGGCGGTCGCGGCGGCGCTGGGCGGCGGGACGCGGGGCGTCGAAGCGGTGGTCCTCGCCGCGGCGGCCGAGCATCTCGGCGCCGGCCATGAGGGTGGGCTCCCAGTCGAAGACGACCGCGTTCTCCTCGGAGCCGATGGCGACGCCGTCGCCGGCGCGGGCGCCGGCCTTCATCAGCTCGTCCTCGACGCCGAGGCGGTTGAGGCGGTCGGCGAGGTAGCCGACGGCCTCGTCGTTGTTGAAGTCGGTCTGGCGGACCCAGCGCTCCGGCTTCTCGCCGCGCACCCGGTAGACGTCCTCGTGCTCGTCGTAGGTGACGGTGAAGCCGGCGTCGTCGACGGCCTTCGGGCGGATGACGACGCGGGTCGCCTCCTCCTTCGGCTTCGCGGCGCGGGCCTTCGCGACGATCTCGGCGAGGGCGAAGGACAGCTCCTTCAGGCCGGTGCGGGCGACCGCGGAGACCTCGAAGACGCGGTAGCCGCGCTCCTCCAGGTCCGGGCGGATCATGTCCGCGAGGTCCTGGCCGTCCGGGATGTCGATCTTGTTGAGGACGACGACGCGCGGACGGTCGTCGAGGCCGCCGTACTGCTTCAGCTCCTCCTCGATGACGTCGAGGTCGGAGACCGGGTCGCGGTCGGACTCCAGCGTCGCCGTGTCCAGGACGTGGACGAGGACCGAGCAGCGCTCGACGTGGCGCAGGAACTCCAGGCCCAGGCCGCGGCCCTGGCTGGCGCCGGGGATGAGGCCGGGGACGTCGGCGATGGTGTAGACGGTCGAACCGGCCGTGACCACGCCGAGGTTCGGGACCAGGGTGGTGAAGGGGTAGTCCGCGATCTTCGGCTTGGCGGCCGAGAGGACGGAGATCAGCGAGGACTTGCCCGCGCTGGGGTAGCCGACGAGCGCCACGTCGGCGACGGTCTTCAGCTCCAGGACGATGTCCTGGAGGTCGCCGGGCTCGCCGAGCAGCGCGAAGCCGGGGGCCTTGCGGCGGGCGGAGGACAGCGCCGCGTTGCCGAGGCCGCCGCGGCCGCCCTGCGCGGCGACGTACGTCGTGCCGTGGCCGACGAGGTCCGCGAGGACGTTCCCCTTCTTGTCGAGGACGACGGTGCCGTCGGGCACGTACAGGACGAGGTCCTGGCCGTCCTTGCCCGCGCGGTTGCCGCCCTCGCCGGGCTTGCCGTTGGTGGCCTTGCGGTGCGGCGAGTGGTGGTACTCGAGCAGGGTGGTGACGGACTGGTCGACGACCAGCATCACGTCGCCGCCACGGCCGCCGTTGCCGCCGTCCGGGCCGCCGAGCGGCTTGAACTTCTCGCGATGGACGGAGGCGCAGCCGTGGCCCCCGTTACCCGCGGCGACATGCAGCTCGACGCGGTCCACGAAGGTGGTCATGGTTCTGTGCCTCCAATAAAGCTATGTACGGGATTGTCTCTCTAGTAACACGCGAAAGGCGGACCCGCTTCCCTGCCGGGAAGTGAGGTCCGCCTCCGCCAAGCGTTCCGATCAGGCGACCGGGACGATGTTCACGACCTTGCGGCCACGGAAGGTGCCGAACTGCACCGAACCGGCCTGCAGGGCGAACAGCGTGTCGTCGCCACCGCGGCCGACACCCGAGCCCGGGTGGAAGTGGGTGCCGCGCTGGCGGACCAGGATCTCACCGGCGTTGACGACCTGACCGCCGAAGCGCTTCACGCCGAGCCGCTGGGCGTTGGAATCGCGACCGTTCCGGGTGGACGATGCGCCCTTCTTGTGTGCCATTGCTCAGTCCCTCTTTACTTCGCGGCCGTCGGGATGGACGTGACCTTGATCGCCGTGTACTGCTGACGGTGACCCTGGCGACGGCGGTAGCCGGTCTTGTTCTTGTAGCGCAGGATGTCGATCTTGGCGCCCTTGGTGTGGTCCACGACCTCGGCCTGGACCTTGATGCCCGCCAGGACCCACGGGTCGCTGGTCACGGCGTCGCCGTCGACGACGAGCAGGGTCGAGAGCTCGACCGTGTCGCCCGGCTTGGCGGTGGAAATCTTGTCAACCTCAACGATGTCGCCGACAGCAACCTTGTGCTGGCGACCACCGCTGCGCACGATGGCGTACACGCGGATCTCTCTCTCACTCGGTGATGGGACCTCTGACGCCAGCCGCCCACGCGCGGGCCCGGGGGCCCACGGCGATCCGGATCGGACGAGCGGCCTCTCCCGGCGGGCGGGAGGGGGGTGCTCAGAGGCGCGGCGCGTCACAGACACGCCGACGGTCTAGGTTACGGGCGGCTGCCACAGGGGGTCAAATTCGCCCGTGCGGGTGCGGACCGCCCCGGCGAGGCCCCCGGGAGGGGCTCGCCGGGGCGGTTCGGCGGGCTCAGTCCTGAGCCGCGGTCTTCTCGGCCGCCTTCTTGGCCGTGGCCTTCTTGGCGGTCGTCTTCTTCGCCGCCGTCTTCTTGGCCGCCGTCTTCTTGGTGGCGGCCTTCTTGGCGGTGGCCTTCTTCGCCGTCTTCCGGGCGGCCTTCTTGGCCGCCGGGGCGGCCTCGGTCTCCTCGGCGGCCGGCTCGGCCTCCGCCGCGGGCTCCTCGGCCGGGGCCGCGGCGGGGAGCACGATCTCGGCGGCCTCGGCGCCGGCGGGGGCGCCGGCCGGGGCGGTGGCCTTGCGGACCACCCGGCGGCGGGCGCGCGGCGCGGCGGCCACGGGGGCCTCCTCGGCGACGGGCTCGGCGACCGGCTCGGGCGCGGCCTCCACGACCGGCTCCGGTACGGCCTCCGGCTCCGGCGCCGCGACGACGGACTCGGCCCCGGCGGCCGGCTCACCGGTCGAGACGACCGGGGAGGTCGCCCGGCGGGTGGCGCGGCGGCGGGTGCGCGGCGCGGGCGCCGCCTCCTCGGCCTCCGCGACGGCCGGGGCCTCCGCGACGGCCTCGGGCTCCGGGGCCGCGACGACCTCGGGCTCCGGCTCCGCGATCGGCGTCGGGGTCACCGGCGCGGTCACCTTGCGGGTGACGCGGCGGCGGCCACGGCCCCGGGTCGCGGCGGCCTCGGCCTCGGCGACGGAGCCGTACAGCTCCTCGTCCGGGGCGATCGGCACCGGCACGGCCACCGGGGCGGCCAGCTCGGCCGCGACCTCGGCCTCGGTCTCGGCCTCGATCTCCGCGGGGGCCTCGTGGGCGTGCGTCTCGTGGGCGTGCTCGTGCCCGTCGCCGCCGCGGCCGCGCTTCTTCGCGCGCTTGCCGCCACCGCCGCCGCCGTGGGTGGCCGGCTGCTCCATGTGGACGATGACGCCGCGGCCGTTGCAGTGGACGCAGGTCTCGGAGAAGGACTCCAGGAGGCCCTGGCCGACGCGCTTGCGGGTCATCTGCACCAGGCCGAGCGAGGTGACCTCGGCCACCTGGTGCTTGGTCCGGTCGCGGCCCAGGCACTCCAGGAGGCGGCGGAGCACCAGGTCGCGGTTGGACTCCAGGACCATGTCGATGAAGTCGATGACGACGATGCCGCCGAGGTCGCGCAGCCGCAGCTGGCGCACGATCTCCTCGGCCGCCTCCAGGTTGTTCCTGGTGACGGTCTCCTCCAGGTTGCCGCCCTGGCCGGTGAACTTGCCGGTGTTGACGTCGACGACGACCATCGCCTCGGTCTTGTCGATCACCAGCGAGCCGCCGGACGGCAGCCAGACCTTCCGGTCGAGCGCCTTCATCAGCTGCTCGTCGATCCGGTAGGTGGCGAAGACGTCGACCTCGCTGGTCCACCGCTGGAGGCGGTCGGCCAGGTCGGGCGCGACGTGCGAGACGTAGCCGTGGATGGTCTCCCAGGCGTCGTCGCCGCTGACGATGACCTTGGTGAAGTCCTCGTTGAAGATGTCGCGGACGACCCGGACGGTCATGTCCGGCTCGCCGTAGAGCAGGCTCGGCGCGGACGTCGAGATCTGGCTCGCCTTCTTCTGGATGTCGGCCCACTGCGCCTGGAGGCGCTCGACGTCGCGGCGCAGCTCGTCCTCGCTGGCGCCCTCGGCGGCGGTGCGCACGATGACGCCCGCGTCCTCGGGGACGATCTTCTTGAGGATGGTCTTCAGGCGGGCGCGCTCGGTGTCCGGGAGCTTGCGGCTGATGCCGGTCATCGAGCCCTCGGGGACGTACACGAGGTACCGGCCCGGGAGGGAGACCTGGCTGGTCAGGCGGGCGCCCTTGTGGCCGATCGGGTCCTTGGTGACCTGCACCAGGACGGACTGGCCGGACTTGAGGGCGGACTCGATGCGGCGCGGGCCGTTGCCCATGCCGAGCGCCTCGAAGTTGACCTCGCCGGCGTACAGGACGGCGTTGCGGCCCTTGCCGATGTCGACGAAGGCGGCCTCCATCGACGGCAGCACGTTCTGGACCTTGCCCAGGTAGACGTTGCCGACGTACGAGGTGGCCTGCTCCTTGTTGACGTAGTGCTCGACGAGCACGTTGTCTTCCAGGACGCCGATCTGGGTGCGCTCGCCGTTCTGGCGGACGACCATGACGCGCTCGACGGCCTCGCGGCGGGCGAGGAACTCGGCCTCGGTGATGATCGGGACGCGGCGGCGGCCCTGCTCGCGGCCCTCGCGGCGGCGCTGCTTCTTGGCCTCCAGGCGGGTGGAGCCCTTGATGGACTGCACCTCGTCGGACGGCTCGGGCTTCGGGCGGGGCTCGCGGACCTTGACGACCGTGCGGACGCCGTCCTCGTCGGTGGTCTCGCTCTCGCCGGCGGCGTCACCGCTGCGACGGCGGCGACGGCGGCGACGGCGGGAGCTGCTGGAGCCGGAGAGGCCGTTCTCGTCGTCGGCCTCGTCGGCCTCCTCCTCGGCGTCCTCGGCGTGGAACTCGTCGGCCTCGTCGCTCTCCTCGGCCTCCTCCGCCTCGGCCGACTCGCCGCGACGGCGGCGACGGCCACCGCGGCGGCGGCGACGGGACGGGCGGTCGCCGTACTCGTCGGCCTCCTCGGCCTCCTCCGCCTCGGTCTCGGCCTCGTCGGCGACGTGCTCGACCTCGGGCTCGTCGGCGACGGTCGACGGGACGGGCTCGACGGCGACGGGCTCGCCGCGGCGGCGCCGGCGGCGGCGCGAGCCGGTCTCGGCGCGCTCGGGGGCCTCCACGGCCTCGACCGTCTCGACGACGGTCTCCTCCGGCTCCTCCTCGACCTCGGCCTCGGCGGCGACGGCGGCCGCGAAGGCGGCGGTCTCCGGCGTCTGGAACATGGGCTCGGCGAAGACCGGGGCCTGGAAGACGGCGACGGCGGGGCGCTCGACGCGGCGGCGGCGCGGGGCCTCCTCGGCGGCGGGCGGCTCGGTGAACTGCGGGGTGCTGACGCGGCGGCGGCCGCGGCCACGGGTGGCGGCGGTCTCGGCGGCGGCGACGTCGGCGCCGTGGGAGGCGATCTCCTCGACGGTGTCCTCGGGCAGGGTCTCGCCGGAGGTCGGGGCGGCGAGCTCGGCCGCCACGTCCGGGGTGACCTCGGGGGCGGCGGCCTTGCGGGTGGCGCGGCGGCGGGTGCGGGCCGGGGCGGCCTCGACGGCCGGCTCGGTCTCGGCGACCGGCTCGGCGGCCGGGGCGGTCTCCGCGGCGGGCTCCTCGACCGGGGCCGGAGAGGTCACCGGCGCGGTCGCCTTGCGGGTGGCGCGGCGGCGGGTACGCGCCGGGGCGGCCTCCGGCTCGGCGGCCGGGGCCTCGACGGGCTCCGCGGCGGCTGCCGGGGCGGCCTCGGTGATCTCGGCGGCCTCGGCGGCGGCCGTCACCGGCGGGCCGGCGGGCCGGGAAGCGGCGCGGCGCCGGCGGCGCGGCGGCAGCTTGTCACCGGGGGCGTTGCTGTCGTTGTTCTCGGTGGTCTCGTTGGTGTCTTCGAGCATGCGGGCGGTTCTCCCGTCACGCTCCCGGGCGCCGCGTCGGATTCCGGTGGGCGGCACGGACGCGCTTCGTGCGCGGTGCCGCCGTCCGGGGCGCGGGCGCCGCACGGGAGCTGAATGTCTGGCTCGCCGGTTCCGTACGCCCGATGCGGACGGCCTGGCGAAAGTCTCCTGGTCAGTGCGCGGCCCGACCCAGGTGGCTCCCGAGTGCCAGGGCTGCGCTCGACGGCGTCCCCTACGCGGGGCCTGCCTCCGGCGCCGTCGCCGGGGCGGTCGCGGCGGCCGTGGGTGGAGCGGCCGTGACTGCCTCGCGGTCGGGCGCGAGCGGGTCGGTCACCGTGCCGGACTCCTCGTCGAAGAGCCCCTGCGCCAGCCTGGTCACCGCTGCGGGGACCGGCGGCGCCAGGTCGGCCACAGCTCGGAGACCGGACAGGACGTCGTCGGGTCGCACGGCAGGTGTCACGTGCCGAACAACCAGCCGCAGTATCGCACAGGCATCCCCGGCGGGCCTATCACCCTGGGGATCGGCCTGGGGACGGTCCGCGACGAGTTCGGCGACGGCGGCGCGGGTGTCGAAGGTGCGGATGCCGCTCTTGGTCTTGCGCTGGACCTCCACGGTCTCGGCCGTGAGGAAGGCCTCGACGGCCTTGCGGGCGTCGTCGACGGGGACGCCGTCGAGCCGGAGCTCCCACACGGAGGCGGTGAGCCGGTCGGCGAGGCCGGAGGTGCGGGCCTCCACGGCGTCGGTGATGTCGAGTCCGGCCGGGAGCGACTCGTCGAGCAGGACCCGCAGGGTCTCGGGGTCGCGGCGCTCGGTGAGGGCGATCTCCAGGAACTCGGCCTCGGAGCCCGTACCCGTGGGGGCGGCGTTGGCGTACGACACCTTGGGGTGCGGGGTGAAGCCGGCCGAGTACGCCATGGGCACCTCGGCGCGGCGCAGGGCGCGCTCGAAGGCGCGCTGGAAGTCACGGTGGCTGGTGAACCGGAGGCGGCCTCGCTTGGTGTAGCGCAGTCGGATGCGCTGCACCGCGGGTGCGGGCGGCGGGCCTTCGGGCTGTCGCTTGCCCAGTGGTTCTTCTCCTCGGTGCGGGGCGGGCGCGGGTGGCGCTCCGCCCGGAAGCTCATGGGGCGTCCCGTGGGCGCCTGCCCGGATCACCCCCGCCCGGGGGCGGGGAGATCTCGGGGGCGGGCGCCGCGCCGGGGACGTTCGTTGTACTACCCAGAGTACGCGCCCGGGCCACCTCGGGTTCCCCGGCGGGCCGCCCGGCCGCGCGGGGGGCGGGTCAGCGGGGGCCGCCGAAGAGCGCGACCCGCACCTCGCGGGCGGCGGCGCGCACGGCGCGGCCGGCGGCGGCGACGGGCCCCCAGACCCAGGTGCGCAGCCAGTGGCCGACGGGGGTGAGGACCGCGCGGTACACCCAGGCGAGGGGGCGGCCGATCGCGTTCCACAGCACCCAGCGGACCGCCCGGCCGACGGCCCGCGCGATCCGCCCGGCGGCCCGCCAGGCCCAGGCGAGGGCGGCGCCGACGAAGCGGCAGACGGGGCCGAGCAGGTACCGCCAGAGCCAGGTGAGCGGGGTGACGAGGAGCAGGTCGACCACCCACCACACGGCCTTGGCGACCGGGAGGACGACCCATTCCCACAGCCACAGCAGGGGGACGACCACCAGGTAGTGGAGGAGCCGGCCGAGGGCGCGGCCGATCGGGGCGAGGACCCATTCCCACAGCCACAGCAGGGGGACGACCACCAGATAGTGGAGGAGCCACCCGAGGGCGCGGCCGATCGGGGCGAGGACCCAGCGCCAGAGCTGCCGGAAGCACCAGGCGAGGGCGTCCCAGACCAGCCGGACGGGCAGGACGACGACGAGGGCGACGGCGCGCGCCACCCCGGTGAGACAGCCCGGGTTTTCCGTGTTCATGCCCAGAACGACGTACCGGGGCCCCGGCGGGTTTCGGCTTCGCCCGGCCGAAACCAAGGCGTTACGCTCCGGCCACCGCCCGGAGCGGACCGACCCGCCCCGCTTCCCGGGCCCGGGCCCGTAACCTAAGGTGCGTCACCTCCGTGCTCGACGCACGTCCCGCACGCCCCCCGGCCCGGGGGTCCCCTATTTCCGCAGACATCGAGGCTCGGCGTGAAAATATCCTTCCTCCTGGTAGACCGCTGTCACATCGGCGGCGTGGTGAGCGCGATCCACAACCTGGCCGGGGCGCTCGTGGAAGACCACGAGGTCGAGCTGGTCGCCCTCCGCCGCAACCGCGACCAGGCGTTCTTCCCGCTCGACCCCCGGGTGAAGACCCTCGCCCTGACGGACTACCGGAAGCACTCCCACACGTACGACGGCGACGACCCGCAGATCGAGGTCTTCCCGCACATCTACCCGAACGAGCCCACGGACAAGAAGCCGTGGATCAGCCGACTGGCCGAGAAGCGGCTGATGGAGTACCTGGCCACCACCGACGCCGACGTCGTGGTCAGCAACAACCCCAAGATCACCATCATGCTGGCCTACTCGGACCGCGACTTCCTCAAGGTCGCGATGGAGCACTCGCGGCCCGCGCGGTACGGCCCGCACATCCGGGACGCCCTCTTCCGGGACGCGTACCCGAAGATGGACGCGATCACCGCGCCGACGCCGGACGAGTGCCGGACCATCGCCGGGGTCGTCCCCGCCGTGAGCCACCTGCTCTCCCCGATGCCCAACTGCATCCCGGCCCACAAGGGCCAGATGTCCACCGGCGACAACAAGATCGTCGTCACCGCCGGCCTGCTCAAGACCCACAAGGGCTTCGCCGACCTCATCGAGGCCTTCTCCACCGTGGCGCCGCGCCACCCGGACTGGAGCCTGCGGATCTACGGCTCCGGCCCCGAGCGCGCCAACCTGCGCAAGAAGATCGACGAGACGGACAGCAACAACCAGATCTTCCTGATGGGCCCGGCCACCCCGGTCACCCCGGAGTTCGCCAAGGCGTCCGTCTTCGTCCTCCCCTCCCACCTGGAGGCGTTCGGCAACGTCACCGTCGAGGCGATGGCGGCCGGCCTGCCCGCGGTCTGCTACGACGCCCCGCACGGCCCGCGCAACATCATCAAGCAGGGCGAGGACGGCTACGTCGTGCCGCTCGGCGACAAGCAGGCGCTCGCCGAGCACATCGAGAAGCTGATCTCCGACGAGGACCTGCGCCGGAAGATGGCCGCCGCCGCCGTGGCCAACGTGGTCCGCTTCCAGGAGGCCGAGACCGCCGCCCGCTTCGAGCAGCTCGTGGAGACCATGCGGGCCCGCCGGGCCGTCCCCCGCACGGCCGCCGCCGTGGTCACCCCGCAGGGCGACGTCCGGGTGCGGGTCGAGGGGCTGCCCTCCGACGGCGACGCCGAGCTGGTCTGCCGGGACATCCGCAAGAAGGCCGACGAGGTCGTCCTCCCCTTCGCCGGCGGCGAGGCGCTGGTGCCCGCCCTCGGCAAGCTCGTCGAGGGCGACTGGGAGCTGGTGGTCCGCGCCGCCGGCGTCGACATGCCGCTGCGGTCGGCCGGCTGCGACACCCTGCACATCCTGTCGCTGGAGCACCCGCGCGCCGAGGGCCCCGCCCTGTCGCTGCTGCTGCCGTACGCCCACACGGACGGCACGCTGCGCGTCCAGAGCCGCGTGCGCGCCCAGCACGTCGAGGTCGCGGCCATCAAGGCCGGCTCCACCTCGATCGTCGTCGACGCCGCGGCCTGGGGCGTCGAGCCCGGCGCCCGCAGCGTGGTCGAGGCCGTCCACCGCAAGGAGGCCGACAAGAACTTCACCTTCCCGGTGAAGGCCGGCGCCGACGGGCGCTTCACGGCCACCCTGGACAACGCCTCCGCGGCCCGCTTCCACAAGCCCGGCACCGAGGACGTCTGGGACCTCTGGCTGCTGCCGGACCCGTCCCCTCTCCCCGTCCCCCGGAGGTCCCCGATGTCCCGTACCGCCCCCTCGGACGCGCCGCGCCGGCCGTCCGCCGCCTTACCGGACGAG